>NZ_KV794115.1:0-432 GCF_001808655.1 Streptococcus sp. HMSC078H03 | reverse complement strand
CTGTTGTTGGGATGTCGAACTTGTAGTAACGTCCGAAGGCGAATTTAGTTGTGTCAATCACTTGAGTGTTTTCTGCATCGCCAAGTGACTTAGTAAAGCCATCTTTAAGAGTTGCAGTAATCACACCGTTGTTAACAGTGATATCGAATTTAGCTGTAACATCGTCACCTGTTACTGAATCGTAAGCTTTGATCTTAGTAGCGTCAAGATCCAACTTAGTTTCATCGTAGTCATCTGAGATTCCTACTGATTGGATGTTGTCCTTGTTGTTTGCGTCAAACTTAGTTGTATCCAACCATACTTGGTAAACCAACTTGTCGCCACGTTTCACAGTCTTAGTGTTCAAGTTTTGTTTTTCGTTGTTTGATGCATCATCCGCATATGGGTTCGCATTTGTGTCTGCGTACTTGTCTGCCAACTCTTTATCATCAT
>NZ_KV794114.1:30381-167699 GCF_001808655.1 Streptococcus sp. HMSC078H03 | reverse complement strand
ATTTAACCTGTCTACTTGACAGGGGGCATATCAATAGCGGGTGGTTTATTTGTTTCGCACCTTAGGAGCGAAACGGACTAATAGTCACATAATAAAAAGGAATTAAGCAACCAAACGCTACTTAATTCCTTGAAATTATCTCATCACCTCTATTAGCCTTTAAATTTTGATAGACTCTATTTTCTAATTAATATGACCAATATTGTCAATACTAACCCTTTCAATCAATTCATTAGTTGTCGAAACTAAGTACATTAATAAATCCAAAAAGAGTATCAATAGTAAAGTAAACTAAATAATTGAGTTATAAATGGCTATTTTCACAAAACTGTTTCATCATCACACTATCTCAGTACACAAACCATTTTTCTATAGCTTTGTCTTAATCTTGATCTTTTTTCTTTAATCCAAGAAACGCACCTAAGGTAAACATTATTCCGGCAACTAATGACATGAAGACTTCGCTAACTGTTCCGGTTTTTGGCAACCTATCATTGTTAGTAGTTGATTTACTATCAATATTGGTATGTTTATTATCTATGTTCTCTGGTTCATTAAGATAAACTTCCTTCTTATTTTCAAAGTTTTTATCATTTTCATCAGGAACTTTAGCTGTGACATCCTTAGTTGAATCAGATTTGTGTGAATGATTTTCTCTTTGTAAATCCTCCTTTTTGTAATTTTCATCTAAGTGACTATGATTTTCTTGCACGTTATCTTTCTTTTTCGATACATCAAAAGTAGGTTTATTTTCCTCCTCCTTTTTCTCCTCTATTTTCTTGAATACAGGTTTTATAAGAGTATCTTTTGATACATTAATAACATAGCCAGCATCTTTTTTCCCTTCGACACCAGAAATTTCCCAGCCATCAAATTGATATCCTTTTTCTAATTCACCCTTATAGACAGGTAAAATGAAATCTTCTTCCGACACTATCGTTGAACTCATTTCTTTTCCATTTTGAATGGTCACAGTTACCGTATGAGGTTTTAGTTCGCTTACCTCTCCCGTATCTTTGTTTAAAATGAATTCTTTTACGGTTGTATTTCTTGCAAAATCTTTTACAACAATCTTAATGTTTAGTGTCTTATCTGTTAGTTGTTTAATATCATCAAATGATTTATATTCTTTTCCATTTACATAAATATGTTTGTCTTGAATCTCACCATCGAATCCATTATTTCTTTTATCATTGATATTAAAGACTACAGATTTTCCGTCAGCATATTCAATACTAGTATTTCCCTTAGGATCAATGTTTACTTCTGGTTTAACATTATCATATAAAAATTGATAGTGTACTCCAACCGCTTTCGCATTCAAATCGCTATAGCCAGTTTGAAGATAAACATTTCCATCCATATCTGTTACCTTATCTGGGAATCCGTTTGCTTTATAGTCTTTCATTCCCCAGTCCATGATGTCACCGTCTTTAACATTAAGCTTAATATTAAAATCTCTAGTGTTATCAATGTGTAAATCTCCGTAGATTAAATAATTATCTACAACCGATTCATTAACTCTCAACTCCCAGTTAAAACCACCCTTATCAGAAATCTTACCTCTTAAATAAAATTCTGGATTTCGTACATAAATTTTATTAGATTTAGATGGATTAAAGTAGTTCTTGTCCATTGAAAGATTTACTGGTTTTGCATCAATAAATAACATAGAGCCATCTTCTTTTATAGCTTCTACGTTGGACTCATCCTCCCCATGATACTCTTTATCATCTTTACCAAATAATACCAGTTTAGAAGAATCTGTTACAAGATTTCCATCTTTATCGATTGCCTCCCCTTTATCATTCATTTTAAAGGTAAACACTTGATATTTTACAATGTTAAAGCCATCCAAAGCCGACATTAATACTGATTGAGTACTTCTTCCATCTTCAACATTTCTACTATCAGCATAAATTATTTTTTCTGATAGGACTCTTAGATTAGGATTGGCCTTTTGTATTCTTGCTATATCTTCTTGGCTATAAACTCCATTTCCTTCTAACATATCCGTTTTTCCAGGATTATAGGTAGTCACTTTTAGTGCATAGCCTTTTCTTAGAATGATGTTATCCTTTAACAGATATTGTTGTTTTTCTGAATCAGAATAGATTTTACCAGATTCCATTTCCGTTAAATTGTTTGGTTTGTTCTTTGAAAGATCACCTTCTCCTAATTCTATTACATTCCCATAACTTGATGTATAGGGATATTCTGTTTTAGTTTCCTTATTTTTTTCAGGCATTCTAATTTTAGTTTCAGCTTTTATCTGATCATCATCTTTAACAAAGAATCTCATATCTCCTGCAAAAGCTAATCCATCCACAATATCATTAATATTAGCGTATAAATCAAATGTCATCGTTTTTGAGTGGGAATCATACTTAGTCGTTTTGATTTCTACAGATCTATAGTTATTGCCGTAATATACCTTGGCATTTTTAGAAACATTACTTATCTTTCCAAGAATTTCAAAGTGTCCATCTTTAGACGGGCTTAGAACACCATAAATTTTTGATTTGATTTCGTCAAGTTTTTCAGTTTCATATTGTAAGGCACTACCATCGTCATAAGCAATGATATTTCCCTTATCATCGTATTTATAATCGTATTCCTCTGTTCTCTTACCAGTTTCACTTGTAAAGTCATCAACTTCTCTAAATTTCTTTTTAATGAGTTTCTTTAAGTCTTTACTTTCAAAATCTCTAATTGTTGAAATAGTTTTATGAATAGTCAAGCTTGATTTTTCTTCGATAGACTCTTCATTTTCTTGATGATTTTCTTCCTCAGTTGTATCTTTTTTAAGACTATCCTCTTTTCTATTTTCTAAATTTTTAAATTTAGATTCGGAAATCTCGCCAAGCTTTTGGTATTTAGATGAATCTTGATCAGGATCTACTAGATAATAGGAAATCATCCCCTTTTCATCAGCATGATCAGCAAATTTAATTCTATGAATCTTTGTGAAATTGCTAGATCCATCTAATGCAATGACTTCAATGATTTTTCCTCTTAAATCTCCTGCACCATTAATTTCATAAATAGTATTTCCGTCTTTGTCTAGTTTCCTATTTCTTCCTTGACCCTCACCTGCATAAGTTACTTCAAGATTTTTCTCAACCTCTCCATCTTCATTAACCAGAGCGGCGCCTGCATACCAAACTTCGTTTGCAATCTCGTCAAATTTTTCAGGATGTTCTTTTTGATCTCTCGCAAATAAGGTTTCATTCTTGTATTGATCTTTTACCTTGTGATAAGTATCCTTTGTAATCAACTTAATTTTTTCAGGATTTGAAAAATCAACCGAAACAATCTTAGGGGCTGTATTATCAATTTTTACAGGAATATAGGAAACCTGCCATGGGTAATCTTTAGTTAATCTATATTTAAATTTATAGAAATATTGACCTTCTGCAATCGGTTCAAATTGTCCTCTTATCTTAGTAGCAGGATCTTTGGTATCCTTGCTTTCTGGTGCATTTTCTTCTCTACCTCTAGGGTTATAGATGAGTCCATCCCATTTCAAGTCGCTCCAAACTTTTAGCTTAGAAGATTTGATTCCCTTTGCATCATTTCTCTTAGAGTTTAAAATTCCTCTAATAAAGTGTTCTCTCGAAATGACTTTTAAGTCTCTTTGATTTTCTCCCTCTTTATTTGTATTTACTATTGAAATCAATCCTTCTTCTGCACTTCTTAATACAAGTGGAGAAGGTGTTAATCCTCTCCCAAGTTGAGCATCTTGAGGATTTCCATTTGAATCTAAAGGATAAATTTTAGCAATATTAGAACCACTTGATGATGGTGCGTTGATCCCTTCGTTATTGAAAGCAAACAATTCTGGATTTTGATCTAGGGATGTTGTATTTTTATCTTTTCTATTTTGTATAACTCCTGCTGGATTAAATTTATCTATACCTTCTCCACCAATCCCCTTATTTAAGGTTCCTGGAATTTTCGGTTTGCCATCATCATCATAACCTTCCATTGTTTTTGATTTTGAACCTTCTTCCCAGGCCCATTTATCAAGGATTGGTTCGTGGTTCCAATTCCCAGCAAATCCCATTAGAGGCATCGATAAAGAAGGTTGGAAGTTTATTTTCTTCCCGTTGGAGTTCAGAGCTTCCATTTCTTCCACTGACTCAAAATGAATAAATGATTCTACAAATTTATTTTTGTTTTTAACCTCCCCAACATTTATAACCGCATTTAAATCAAAGCTAGAATTTGGACCTATAGTGAAAGTGTCATGCTCAAATGTAATATTTGCTCCTTTGATTTTTTCTGGGTGGATTTCTGGAACAATTTGCTTACCATCTGGAGATTTTTCATCTTTGTATGTTTCATCCAGTTTGAGTCTGTCAGTTAGAGCATCTGTAGTTATAGCAGATGCTGAAACTTTAAAGGTTAAAGGTCTGTTTGATGTATTGTGAAGCTTAATTGTAAAATATTTTTTATCTCCTTTTATTTCTTTAAGAGAAATAGAACCATAAGAGTTTACCAAACCTTTAGAATCCGTGTTTTTAAAAGTAGCTACGACTTCATTTCTCAAAGCATTGGCAACATTAATTAGCCCTGCTCCCTGTTGTCTAGGTGATGCAAAGTATTGACTTTTTTCTTTCCAAGAAGTTGCATCCATCATAGGGCGTGCAGTATTTTGTAGGGCTATTTTTGTAAGACTTGTAAGATCTATTTTGTCATCTCCCTTAAGATTTTTCAACACAGGTCTTTCAAGCATTTCCTTTAATTTTGGTCTAATCAAAACAGTAGAAGCTGCCACGATTGGAGTTGCCATACTAGTCCCTGACATATAACCATAAGTTGATTTCCCATTAATGACATTGAGAGTGGATTTAATATTTTTACCGGGTGCTGAAACATCTGGTTTTAAAAGTAAATCTATTCTTGGTCCCCAAGATGTGGACCCTGCTGGAACGATGATCTCTTCTTTATACAGTTCTTTGTCTGTGTCAGGTGCAAACTTAAAGTCAATCTCTTTTTCGTCACCTACATTCGGTTTATTAGAATTATAGCTTGCCATATCAATTGGATAGTATTGCTCCAATTTATCTTTAAAATCTTCTTTATTATTCCTTTTAACCTCAGTTTTTTTATCAGGGTTAATCATGTTCCATAACTTTACACCATCATCTCCTGAAATTGAAAAAACTTGACTAGTAGTTCCTTCATCCTCCTCATATCCCATAGCTGGAAGCTCTGTCCAATTATCTCTATTGTAGTAATTTACAGTATTTACAACCATAATGCCACGTGCACCCTTATCCGTTGCACGTTTAAAAGCATTTTTTAACTCCTTTGTATAAATTCTATCCATTACTGCAATTTTGCCTCTAAGATCCAATCCTATCAAATCTTTGTCTTGCCCCTTGCCTATATATACAAATTTTAATTTACTAGAAGCTTTTGATCCATCTTCATTTGTTATGATTTTATTCTTATCGAAAAAGGCACCTATATTTCTGTATTTAAAACTTTCTCCACCTATGTTAACTTTATCAAACTCAACTGTTTGATTTTTAGCAGATGCGACTGCTATCGCATCTTCATGTGCTGCAGTTCGTGTTACATTTCCAGTGTCGGTCATTTTCAGATTATTATTTGCCACTAAATCCCATGAAGAACTTGAAGCAGAAGTCGCATAGTTACCCGTAGCTACAACCATTGGAATGCCTGCTTTTCTTAATGCTCTAATAGCTTGCCAATATTTCTCACCTACAAGACCTGTTCCTGTAAAGCCAGATGATATCGAAACAACATCGACATTGTGTTTGATCGAATCTTCAATAGCATGAAACATTGTTTCATCTCCTGCGAAGCCAGATCCTGCGTCAGAGTACATTTTATAAGAGAAAATCTGTGCATTAGGAGCAATTCCATCTATTCCGTTAAAGTTTTTAATATCTTTTTCAGTATCATTTCCCGCAAGAATCCCTGCAATATGCATCCCATGTGGATCAAAATAATCGCTTCCATCATCAGCTTTTTCTACAGTAATTTTACCACCATTATAATAATTGAAAGCATGAGGGATTTTATCACTCAACCAGAAATTTTTATCAGTACCTTTTAAGTCTTCTTTTTTAAATCTCATTGAGTCTTTAGCATCATCATCAATCCTCATGGCCTTATGCCTATAATCCGTTCCCGTATCGATATTTGAAATGACCATACCTCTACCATCAAAGTTTTTCCCAAATGGTGCATTGATAGATTTTAGGTAATCGATTGCCTCTTCAACTCCAATTTCTTTTCTAGCATGATTCATCATAGGTTGGACTTTTTGTGACCTTTCAACCGATGAAATACCTTCTATTAGTTTAATTATGTCCAGAGTATCTTTGGTTGTTTCAATAGCGCTACCGTTAAAAATTCTATCATAAGTATATAAAACTTTTGTATTCTTAAGATTTGATAGTTCCTTGATTGCTTTTTCTCCAGATTCTTTATCTTTAAATTCAGCAATATAGACAAGTTTATCCTCTTTTTTGGGACTTTCTGGGTCTTTACTTGCAGACGAGTCCGCTTTATCTCCTTGGGATTGATTGGAATTTTCTTCTTTGATTTTTGCTTCTTCATTGCTAGTGTTATTGTCTATCACAGGATTTTTACTAACAAATTCTTTTTCCTCAATAATTGTTGTTTTCTTTTCTTCAGTATCCTTTGAAGTTTCTATAAGATTATGAATATCTTCAAGTTTTTCTTTGTTTTCGTTTTGTTTACCTATTACTGTTTCTTTATCAGATATTTTTAAAGAATCTTCAGAACTAGGTGTATCTGCTAGGATTACCTCATTAGGGACATATGCTGCTAAAATAACTGCAGCTGTGGTTAATGACAATACTGTACTTTTTTTCATTTTAATTCCTTACATATTTATTTAACTTCCAATAGATAGTAAACTTTAACTTTGCTAGCATTTGTTATAAAAAGTTTTACTAATACTCTTCGAAGATCGCTTCAAACCGCGTCAACGTCGTCTTAGCGTATGTATGGTTACTGACTTCGTCAGTTCTATCTACAACCTCAAAGCAGTGCTTTGAGCAACCTGCGGATAGTTTTCTAGTTTGCTCTTTGATTTTCATCGAGTATAAGTATTATCTAGGAAATAGAGTAGTACATTTATATATAATTGTTAGCTCTCCAGAAAAATAGTATATCATTTAAAAAATTTAAGTCAAGAAAAATTAACCTACATTAATTTATTTTTTAACAAGCGTTAAAAACATAGAGTCAAAACTTTCGTAGTTAGCTGGGGTACATTATCAGAACATTCACACCATCAAAAATAGTAGCAATCAACTTAAAGCACTAGCAACATCACAAAGTCAAACATCATTAATGAAATATCAGCGCTATTAAACAATATAAAAAACCGCTAATAATAAGACTTAACGGTTATCTTCTACATATCTATTTTTTCAAATCCTCAGTCGTTTATCTACCTATAACCTAGACTTTACGAGTGCCTTGCTCTACCAACTGAGCTAAATTGGCTAACACTTTTATAGTATGGCACTCTCAATTTTTTGTCAGGAAGTTTTAAACGATTTTCTTTATCAAAATCTGGCAAGGATTCTGGGGATCCCATAGTTGAGGAAAAATCTCTAATTTTTTAAAACCAACACTTCGATAAAAGACATTTGTTCGATCATAATCTTTATTAGAGCCTTCTGCTACTGTTTTTACCTGTAGGTAGTCTACTTGTTTGCGTGCTTCACTTTCTAAAGTAGCAAGCAATTGACTCCCAATTCCTCTACCTTGATGAGCTTTTTTTACGCCGAGACAATCAATCTCTGCACACTCTTCACTAGAATAGGACAAGCTTACAAATCCAGTCAAATCACTCTCCTGATAGGCTGCCCAAACTTGCAAATCTTTGGCTCCTTCGATGTAGGCTTGCGTGCTTTCAGGTATTCCAAACCATTCTGGCAAATCCTTTAAAACCTCATCAACAACTGCCATTTTTTGATCTTCATCCTTGACTTCTTCAATTGTAAACATCATAAGTTCCTTTCTTGATTTTAGTCTTACTTTCCCCCTTACGAGCCAGCACTTTCGTAGGCATCCAAGCCCCTATCCCAGAGTTTGAGGGAAATGAAAAAGAAGACAAGGGAAATCAGAATCAAACCACCGATATTAGAGAGCCCATTCTTACCCTGCAAGAAATAACTAGCAGGATAGTAAGCCGTAAAGGCAAATGGCACGATAAAACTGATCAACCAACGAAGGAGCGAATTGTAAATGGAAATCGGGTACTTGGCAAAGTCATTAAACATATAGAAAATGTAAATCATGGCACCTGACTGCTTGGTCCAAAAAGCGATGCTGGCTGTTGCGATTTTTAAAGAAGTGTAAATCAAGGTCGCAAAAGGAATACAAACTAGGAAAAGCAGGAATTTTGGAAGAGTCCAAGCGATGCTAGTTACTGTTGTTCCTAATAGAATGCCACCGACCAAAAGTTCACCCAAGGCATCAATCTGAAAGGTCTCAACCAGAATATGAAAGAGAGGGTTGATAGGACGAGTCAAATACTTGTCAAACTCCCCTTTTCGAACTAGTCGTTGACCTAAGGCCCAGAGATTGTCAAAAAAGAGATGGTCCAATCCCTTGGGAATCAAGGAAAATCCATAGATAAAGGCAATCTCTTGAAAAGTCCAACCTTCTAAGGATGGGATATGTTGAAAGATAACATTGAGAAACAAGAGGTTCAGACCTTGAGTCAGAAAGACTCCCAAGACACCTACTACAAAATCAACCTTGTATTCCATGATTTGCTTGATGTATTGTCTGATAAAAATCAGATGCATGCGTTGATATTTTTTCATACTAACCTCCCTGAATAGTGATAAATGACTGGACTCGTTTCCAAATCAACTGAGACAAGCCCACCATCACTATAAGCCAGAAGAACTGGAGCAAAAGCGCTTGAAGAATCTGACTGACATCGTATTTCCCAACAATGATCATAACCGGAGTGTAAATCAAGGATGAAAAAGGCAAGAAGGAGAGAATAGCTGAAACCACCTTTGGAAAGAAAGCCAAGGGAATCAAACTTCCAGACATAAAGGCCACTATGGAAGTCTTGAGTAGATTGGAACCCCAAAGATTTTTAAAGACAAATGCTGAAAATCCAAAGCAGATGTTAAAGAAAAAGTTAATCAGATAAGCCAGAGTTAAGCTAAAGAGATAAAGGACAGTTAATCCCAGCACTTCTACAATACCTTGCCCAGATAAGATTTTCATCAAAACAATGACACTTAAAAATGGCAGTCCAACAGAGATAAAAATCAACCACTTGGAGCCAAGTTCGGTGAAAAGGTAAGAGGCCGCAAAATGCACTGGTCTCAGCAAGCGCATGATAATGGAGCCATCCTTGACCTCCTCCCCAATCATAAAGGAGCTATCAGACCTAGTCAAAAGATTGGTCACAAAACTCATGATGATGTAGAGAGTGATATCTGCCATACTGAAGCCCTGAATCAAAGGCTCCTGGGAGGAGTCAAAGACTGCCTTCCAGAGATAAAAGGCCACAAAAGCCCCCATGACATCACCAATCCGATAGAGAATAAAGTTGACTCGATAGGTAATCAACTCCTGAATCCCTGCATTGATAAAGGGTTTATAACGTCTCCACAATTTGACCATCTTAGAGCTCCTTTCGGTAGAAGCGACGGATAATATCTTCAATATCCGTATCCACCATCTTCAAATCACGGATTTCAAAATCAGACAGGGTTTGCTTGATAATATCAGCTGACTGGTAGCGAGAACTATCGAATTCAATAGTCAGGCTATTTCCTTGTCTATCGATGGTCATATCAGGCAAGCCCTCATAATGAGAGACTAGATGATTTTGACCTGGCGTCAGGTCAAAGGAGAGAGTCTTCATCTTGCCAAAGGTCTCCTTGAGCTGACTCACCGTCCCATCAAAAATCTCTTGCCCCTTATCAATCATAAAAATCCGATCACAGAGTTGCTCAATGTCACTCAGATCGTGAGTGGTCAAGAGAATAGTTGTTTCTTCCTCTTGATTGATTTGAGTAATAGCCCGGCGAATGTTATCCTTGACCGACACATCCAAACCAATGGTCGGCTCATCTAAAAAGAGAACTTTGGGATTGTGAAGCAAGGAAGCCGCAATATCCGCCCGCATCCGTTGACCTAGTGAAAGAGTCCTCACAGGATCCTTGATAAATTCCTTCAAATCCAAAACTTCATTCAAAAAGTCCATGCGCTTATGGAAAAGCGAGTCCGGTACATCATAGATTTCTTTCAAAACCGTGTAGGTCTCTTGCAGTGCCAAGTCCCACCATAGCTGAGTTCGTTGTCCAAAAACAACCCCAATATCCTTGACATAATCCTGGCGATTATCCTGTGGAATCTTGCCATTAATCCGACAAAAACCAGATGTCGGTTTCAAAATTCCTGTCAGCATTTTAATGGTGGTCGACTTCCCAGCACCATTTGCCCCGATAAAACCTAGAATCTGCCCCTTGGGCACCTCAAAGGTCAAATCCTTGACCGCTTCAAAGGTCTGCTTTTCAGGATGAATAAAGGAACGCAAAGCCCCCTTCAACCCCGGTTCCTTGACTGTCTTCACAAAATTTTTCTGAAGATGTTTCACTTCTATCATTGCCATATCTATCTCCTACAGTAAAAAATCAACAAACCGTGTCCTCTAAACACAAAAAGCCAATTTCTCATCTCCTAAAATCTGCCTTCTTTATCACAGCATAAGGCCTCAGTATTACTCTATTATAAAGCAGTTAAAAAAGGAAACCAAGTGTTATTCTCGAAAAAGAGAAAATAGTTTTGATACTTGAAAAAACAAAACCACCCGTCTAATTCACTAAACAAAATGACACAATTCAATAATTCATCAAAGCCTCTACATATTCCTGTAGAGGCTCATTTCAACTTCTCTCATTCCTGCTTGTGAATGTTTAGATAGATTATAAGCCACAAAAAAGCCACCATATGGTGACCTTTAATTAATAAAATTTCTTTTATAAACTTCTCCTCACCCCAACCAGTCTTTTTCTTTGGCAATGCGGACGGCTTCTGTTCGGTTGCCTGCATCGAGTTTAGTCAGGATGGCTGTCATGTAATTTCGGACAGTCCCGTTTGAGAGAAAGAGACTTTCGGCGATTTCTTGGTTGGTTGATCCTTGAGCAACCATGGCCAAGACTTCTTGTTCACGTTGGCTGAGTGGATTATTGTCAAAGGCGACACCTTCGACAAGCTCTGGTGAGTATTCCTTATGACCTGCTAGGACGGTATGGATGGTCGCCATGAGGTCACTGATGGAACGCTCTTTGAGCACATAGGCATCCACCTGGGCTGCAAGGGCTCGTTTAAAATAGCCTTTACGTTTGAAGGTGGTCACAATAACGACTTTCGTTTCTCTATGTTTGGCACGCATCCACTCAAGAACATCAAGGCCTGTTTTAACTGGCATTTCAATGTCTAAAATGGCTACGTCGACTTCTTCTTTTTCCAAGAGAGCAATGGCTTCTTGACCATCACTGGCCGCATGGACCTCTTCGACATCGTCTTCCAACATGAGAAGTTGGCAGAGGGCATCCCTCAACATTGACTGGTCTTCGGCGACTAATAATTTCATGCTTTTCCTCCCTCTTTCAAATGTACACGAATAATGGTTGGATGCGATTGAGACAGAATTTCCAAGTCTCCATCTACCAAACTGAGGCGCTCTCTGATACTGTGTAGTTCTTGTCCAGTGACTTCCTCAAAGCCACAACCATCATCCTCAAACTCAAGGACAATACCACGATCACGTCTTAGACGAATCTGACAGCTATCAGCCTGGCTATGTTTGATGACATTATTGGCCAGTTCACGAAGCACCATGGACAAGGTCGACTGGCTAACAGGTGACAGGCTGTCTAAGTCAAGGCTACTATCCACGGTCAAGACGATATCTGATAGGTCAAAGAGTCGCTCGAGTTCCAGTAACTCCTCTGCCACCGTTCGGTATTTGAGCTTATTGACAATCTCACGCACCTCGTACATGGAGTCTCGGCTAATCTGGTTCAATTCTTCCAGATTCTTTCTAGCAGCTTCATACTGCTCCTTGTCCATCTGTTTCAGAGCCAACTCGGTTTTAAGACTCATCATGGCAAAGGTATGTCCTAAGGTATCGTGCAAATCACGACCGATACGATTGCGCTCATTTTCAGCTGACAGGATATTAATGGTCCGATTCTGCTCCGCAAGGGCCTCTTCCATCTTTCTCTCCTGACGTATACGGTTTTGAAAATAGTACATTCCCAACGAAAAGAGGAGAATAGCCATAGACATGAGGTGGGTACCCAAATCGTCTGTCAATAGGAAGGATGATAACGTCAAAATCAAGAGTGTCGCTAGAAAGGATAAGAATCGATAAGATGATATGCTATCCTCAAAGCGCCAAACGAGAAGATTGACGTTGAAAAAAATAAACCACATCATCCCCCCCTGGAAGGTCAGGGTCATAAAGATAATGTAAGCTAGAGTGTAAAACCACAGAAAGGGAATCCACTTACTATAAGCTTTTTTCAAATACACCATCAGGAGATAAGCTATGGTAAACAGTCCAGTCAAAACTATGGTCCAAACTGGAAAATACCCACCAAAGACTCCCAATACTGGAAAGACAAGGAAAATCAGACTAACAAAATAAGCGAAATCATTTTTCTGGTAAGTTCTAAACATGGTCACTTTCTCTGTAAGATTTAATAAAAAGGGCTAAGCCTGTAGCTATTGTAGCATAGACCAGGATAAAAATGAGTGATTTCCATGAAAATTCCCCTTTTTTTGCAAAATTAACTACCAATTGATTGATATGATAGATGGGTGTCCACTCAGAAATGTGCTGAACCCATTTTGGAAACATGGTTACTGGCATCCAAGAACCACCGATAATAGCAAGTCCAAGAAAGACGATATTTCCGACGATAGACATGATTTGTTGAGACTTAATTTGAGCTAGGAGCAAGCCAAAGGATAGGAAGACTAGGCTTGACAAGAGTAAAAGAGCACCTGAACCGAGCCAATGTGATAATGGCATCTTAACATCACGCACAAAAGCTCCCACACAGAAAGTTACGATGATAGCAACCATAAAGTTCATAAGAACTCGGAAGATTTTAGAGAGGTAATAGGCTTGAATACTGATTTTTGAATGTTCGATGTAGGTTAACCAGTGCTCGGTTTGGTCCTCTCTAAGCATGTAGGGGAAGGTAAAGAAACCAAAGCTGGACATAGAGAATCCTGTCATCGTCAACATATAGGACAAGATAAAGGCTTTTTGTGATTCTGGGTCAGGACTCATTTCCATACCTGAATACAAGAGGAAGAATCCGACGGGCATTCCGATGGACATGATGAAGACTGGCCAACTGCGCCATGTTTTTATCCATTCGATTTTAAGTAGTGCTTTCATGACTTGTCCTCCCTTGTGCTATCAAATAGGCTATCTAAAAGTGTCTTGTTTTGAATTTCAATGTCAGAAATGCGACAGCCTAGAGCTTGCAAACTACTCCATACACTTTCAATATCTTTAGTCATAAAGGTGACAACATCACGTTTTTCAGTCACTTCATAAATGGCTGCCAGTTTGTCAATACTTGGCACAAAGCGACTTGCTAAGGTGACTTGCTTTTCCTTTTCTTCGCTACGCATAGCATGTGGCGTAGTATCCCTAATGAGTTTCCCCTGATGAAGAACCAAAATGCGGTCAGCTGTGTGCTCGACTTCTTCGATATAGTGGGACGAATAAAGAATAGTCACACCTGACTTTTTCAGATCATTGATGATTTCCCAAAAGCGTTGGCGTGTCGTAGTGTCCATCCCTGCTGTCGGTTCATCTAAAAAGAGAATGTCAGGCTTACCAATAAGACAGAGGACAAAGGCAAGAAGACGTTTTTGTCCCCCTGAGAGTTTGTCTGCGAACTGCTGATACTGGTCGTCTTTGAATTGTAAGAGTGCTTGTATCTCTTCTTTAGATAAGCCATTTTCTGAAATATCTTGGAAAAAAGCAATCAGTTCCTTAACTCTTAATTGTGAGGGAATGGTATTTTCTTGAAGGAGAACAGCAATTTGATCTTGTGCTTTACCCTTTTTGCCCTTGATAAAGACTTGACCGCTACTGGCTTTCTTATCACCAAGAATGCAGGACATTAAGGTCGTTTTACCAGCACCGTTGGGCCCGATTAAGGCAAGACAGTCTCCTTGTCCCACCTCAAAGCTAATTTGGTCTAAAATTGTTTTTCCTTTGATTTTTTTGACAAGATTTGTGACTTGAAGGATTGCTTCACTCATGTGTGTGATTTCCTTTCTTTTGATAGAAGGCTAAAAAAACATAACAAGCTGCAACTGAGACACCCATGACACTGTAGAGAATATCACTGCTGCCATGAAGTAGGACATAGGCAAAGAGGATGGTCCAAATTACCGCTAGGAGCATGATGCTTAGTATTTTCAATAGTTTCATGCTGGGCCTCCTAGTTTTTCAACTCATTAATGACAAGATTGATAAAACTTTTAGCCATAGTGATAAGAATGTAAGCTGAGATAGACAAGCCAATAATCATGCCCAAATTTGAGAAGATAGCTTCAAAGTTCCCTTTTTCAAAGATGTCAGTAAACATGCTAAGTCCAGCAAAGACAGTTCCGATAACAGCGTAGATAAGGTAAGATGTTTTGATTTTCATGAGATGACCTCTTTCGTTTTTTATTATTTCTAAGTTATGACTAAAGTATATCTTTTTGGTCATTCTCTTTTTAGCACCAGATGTCATGACATGACATGACATTTGTCATGTGACGTAAAAAAGCCGACCTAAGGTCAGCCTCCAGAGATAGATAAACTATTTCAAATGAACCATGAATTAAGAAGGTCTGCATATAATGACATCACATTCTTTTTGAGAACAAAGTGAGTATAACTGAGACTTTCCGCTGTGATAAAAACCCCTGAAGAACTTAAACTTCAGGGGTTCGGAAGTTTCGAGACCTTAGACTCGAAACTTAGGCATGGAACTTCTTTGAAGTTCGCTAACGTCCGTCATCACCTAAGGAAAGTCTCGAAAAAGATTCTTTATTAAAAAATAAAAGCCAACCTAAGGTCAGCTTTTCATTTTTCTTATTGATTATTTTTTGAATGGTTCTTCCACCATGATGAGAGGATGGAACCTGAGATATTGTGCCAAATACTAAAGATAGTTGATGGGATCGCAGCTTGTGGCACGAAATATTTCATGGCAAGGGTTGCTCCAAGACTTGAGTCTTGCATCCCCACTTCGAAGGTAATGGCTTTTTGTTGTGGTTCTTCCAAACCAAGGATTTTTGAAAATCCAAAACCAAGGGCATAACCACAAAGATTGTGGAGCATAACGACTGGAATGACAAGGGCTGTCGCTGCTGTGAAAATATTAGCATGGTTGGCAGAAACAACTGCTCCAACGATCAAGAGGATGGCAGCTTGTGAAATCAAAGGCATAATCTTGATGATGGCATCAATTTTCTTACCAAAGATTGAGTGAATGAGTACACCCAAGATGATTGGGACAACCACGATACGCAAGGTACTAAGGAAGAGGCTTTGGGCAGGGACACTCACGTACTGACCAGCCAAGAATGACAAGAGGGTTGGAATCATGAGTGGTGCCAAGAGAGTTGAGAGGGTTTCAATAGAGACATCCAAGGCAACATCCCCACCTGAAAGGAAGGCCATGACACTAGATGAAGTCCCACTTGGACAAGACCCGACAAGGATAACCCCTGCTGCTGTCGCACCCTTAAGATGGAAAATCATACAAAGCAACCAAGCCAAACCAGGCATGATGACATAGTGGGCAACAGTCCCAAGGACAACTGGAATTGGACGCTTAGCAATACGTTTAAAATCTTCAGTGGTCAAGGTAAGTCCCATACCAAAGAGAATCAAACCAAGTAGATAAGCCGTATTGGGAATGACCCAACTACTAGTTGCGGGAAGGGCATAGTTAAAGGCCGCCCAGAGGATAACAGCTACAGTAAACCATTTGCTGAGCCATTTACTAAAAGATACAAGTGACTCCATAATGAAACCTTCTTTCTATTTTCACAGAATAGTATAGCACTTTCACTTTGAATTTCAAGGTAAATTTCGAATTTTCTGAAATTAATTTCAGAAAATAAATCCTCACACTTAACATGCGAGGATTTTGTGATTTCTATAAACCTTAAGCCTTGTCTTGCGACTTTTCTTCAAATTGTTGAGCCCGTTCTTCTCCCCACCACAGTGGCAACAATTCTCCCAAAGTAATGGTTTGACGTGTTTTGTAGTCAACCATAAACTCCAAGTTACGATTGTCAGGATGGAGTTCCATTAGAAATTCTCGACAAGCCCCACAAGGCATGCCAGACGGTCCACCATGAGGTGGCTGGTCACGAAAGGCGATAATTCGCTTGACCTTAGTTTGACCAGATTCTTGATACATATTGAAAAGGGCCGCCCTTTCGGCACATAGATGGAAAACACCACACGTCCCTTCCATACAAAAGCCTGTAAAAATTTGTCCATCTTCAGCCTCAACGGCAGCCACTACGTGCCTTGCATAGACAAAGTCTGAGACTTCCTGTGGCTGATACAAGGCTTGAGCCTTTTCATACATTTTCTGCCAAATATCCATTATTTCTCCCTTAACCGTGATCACTTTCCCTTTGAGACTTGATAAAGAGTGCAAGCCCTGTTGCTACTGCAGTATAAGCTACAATAAACAGGAGTGATTTCCATGAAAATTTCCCATTGATAGCAAAATTAACGACCAATTCATTGACATGATAGACAGGTGTCCACTCAGAGATGCTCTGAACCCACTTAGGGAACAAGGAAATAGGAACCCATGAACCACTCACTATAGGCAAGACAAGGTAAATAATATTTGCCACAAGAGACATGAATTGTTGAGATTTAATCTGAGCGATAAGTAAACCAAAAGCTAGAAAGAGTAGACCGGACAAAAGTAAGAGAGCACCTGACCCTACCCATCTAAAGAATGGCATCTCTACATCTCGGAAAAAGGCACCTACACAAAAGGTCACAATGATGGCAACCATAAAGTTTAGAAGCACACGAAAGATTTTAGAAAGATAATAAGCTGCAATACTAACTTTTGAATGCTCGATATAGGTCAACCAGTGTTCAATTCGGTCCTCTTGTAACATATAGGGAAAGGTAAACAAACCAAAACTAGACATGGAGAAGCCAGTCATGGTCAGCATATAAGACAGCAAAAACTCTTTTTGAGCTTCTGGAGTAGGTGCTGAGAAGATACTAGAAAAAAGGAGGAAAAATCCGACAGGTATCCCGATTCCCATGATAAAGACTGGCCAACTTCGCCACGTTTTAATCCATTCAATTTTTAGTAATGCTTTCATGCCTTGTCCTCCCTTGTTGAATCGAATAGGCTATCCAAGAGTGTTTTATTTTGAATTTCAATATCAGAAATTCCACAGCCCGAATTTTCAAGACTTTGCCATACCTTTTCGATATCTTTGGTCATGAAGCTGATGACATCCCTCTTTTCAGTAATCTCATAGATGTCTGATAGTCCGTGAACAATGCTAACAAAGCTACTTGGAAGAGTGACCTGCTTCTCCTTCTCTTCGTGTCGCATAGCGTATGGCGTGGTATCTCTGATGAGTTTCCCTTGATGGAGGACTAAGATACGGTCAGCTGTGTGTTCCACCTCTTCGATATAGTGAGAGGAATAGAGTATAGTTGTCCCAGCTTTTTTCAAGTCATTGACAATCTCCCAGAAACGCTGACGAGTAGAGGTATCCATACCCGCTGTCGGTTCATCCAAAAAGAGGATTTGGGGTTTATCAATCAAACAAAGGACAAAAGCTAGAAGACGTCTTTGCCCACCAGAGAGTTTATCCGCAAACTGCTGGTACTGGTCTTCCTTGAATTGTAAGAGCTCTTGTACCTCTTGATTGGTCAAGGGATTATCAGAGATAGATTGGAAGAAGGCAATCAGTTCCTCCACTTTCAAACTATTTGGAATGGTATTTTCCTGAAGGAGAACCGCAATTTTATTTTTGGCCTTACCTGCCTTACCATCAATGAGGACCTGACCACTGCTCGGTTTTTTATCGCCAAGAATACAGGACATCAAGACAGTCTTACCTGCCCCATTAGGTCCAATCAAGGCCACACAATCGCCCTTGTTTATCTCAAAACTAATATCCTCTAAAATAGTCTTTCCCTTGATACGTTTTCCAAGAGAAGAAACCTGAATAACTGTCTCACCCATCAATGCTTTCCTTTCTTTTATATAGATGCCATGCTTGACAATATCGCTGACATCATTGGACTTCCCTTAATACTCCACTTCCAACTCCGTACAGAAGAGACTTCCGCTCAGATGAAGCCTTGTTTCAACTTGCTCGAAATCAGATTCAAAACGATCCACCTTTACAGATGACAGAGGATGTGAAATTCCAGTGCTATCCATGACACAGCCGTGAGGAAGTCGGATATGAACTTCACCAAACTTAGCATCAAGATGAACAGCCACCTGATTTGACGCAAAGCTGGCCTGACTCAAATCCAACCAAAGCTCACCAAAAGCTAGATTCATATCAATCGTTTCGACTTCTTGAGAATAGATACGATACCTATCCTCAGCCATATAGGTCTTAACAGAAATATGAGGTCCCTCTTGGTCATTCTTATTAACATTATAGTCTTTAGTGAGCCCTTTCTTTTGACTACGACCATAAAAAAGCTCTAAAGCCAAGCCAATGAGAAAAATACCGCTAAAGAGATTCCACTGTGCAAAATCAAGGTTTAACAAGTCATGAACATAGGGTGATAAGAAGGCCAAACCAAGAAAAATGAGGAGAGGCCGCCTATTCAAGATACCAAAACAAAAGAAGGCCACGAAGAAAACCAGATTATAATTGACCATAATCCAAAAATCTGGAATAAAGGCACTGGCGATAAAACAAGCTGCTAGTAAAAGCAACAAGATGGCCCGAGCATTAAACCGTTTCATAAGGAGACTCCTTTCTAGTAAATGATTGCAAATTTCCAATTATTTTCACTATCAGTATAGCACTATTTGTAAACGTATTCAATGTTATATTAAAAGGATTTGCAAGAAAAAAAGAGCTTTCGCTCTTTCATTATTTTCAATGTTTGACAGTTACCTGTCCAAAGGATACTGAACCTGTTAGAGAAACTGTAGTGCTAGACAAGTCTCGCTCTCCCAGACTATCGTAGCCTTTCACTCCTGCTAGGCTAGTATGAAGCCCGTGTGTATCCACTTGCCAATCCTTAGGCACTCGAATAATAACCTGAGAAAAATTGGCCTGAACCACAATCTGAGGTCGGTCTGTCATAAACTGAGCCTGACGCAAATCTAAAGTCAAACGTCCAAAATCGGCATTGACATAGACAGTTTCGAGATTTTGTGAAGTCACCACCTGAACAGACTCTGAAAATAAGGTCTTAGCGAAAATCTCTCGCTCATGTTCTTTAGAAACCTTGTAAGAAAAGTTCTTCTTATAACTTGGCTTGCTCAAACGGTCCACCGCAATTCCCAAGATAAGAATCCCTACAAAGAGGGTCCATTCTGAATAGTCCAATCTAAAGAGGTCATGAATATAGGTCGATAGAAAAGCCATCCCCAAGAAAAAGAGAAATTTCCCCTTAGATTGCCAGCTCAAAAGCACAAAAAGCAAGGCCAAAATCAGCTTATAATTAAAGGCCAAATAAAGATCTGGAATAAAGGCTGTCGCGATAAAATAGGCAGCAATGATAAGTAGGGTGATAACACCTGCATTAAAGCGTCTCATAACAGTTCCTTTCTAAATCCTGTCCTTGAGTTTTTCCACAAAAAGGTAGGCTGCTGGACAGAAAAGCGTATTTTTAATAGTCAGATGATTGATCTGATAGATTTTCTTACGATCCGTGTGAGGAAAGGCGGCACAAGCCTTAGGACGGACATCATAGATGTCACAGAGATTATCAGGCCCTAAGAATGGACAAGGCATAGACTTGAAGACCTTGTCACCATCCTCATCTACCTGCAGGTACATCTCCTCGAAAGCAGGTAACTTCATGCGAAAATGCTTAGCAATACGAGTGATATCCTGCTCTGTAAAGTCTGGTCCTAACGTCTTACAACAATTAGCACACTGGACACAATCAATTTCTTGAAAGACTTCATTGTGTACCTGCTGAACAATCTTATCTAAATTTTTAGGGGCTTTCTTCTTGAGTTGTGCTAGAAATTTACGGTGCTCCCCCTGCTTTTGACGTGCCAATTCCTCGTAACGTTTGACATCAATGGTCTGTGACATGTGTTTTCTCCGATGATTTATAATTCTGTCATCTATTATAGCATAAAAAAATAGAGCCTAGTTTGAAGCTAGACTCTAGGTCAGTTACATTGATACGATTCTACGATATGAACGTGAAGTAAGGGCAAAAACCAAGACATAGGCTAGGAAGAATACCCCACAAACAATGATAGTGACCACTAACATAAGACTTGGGTTGAAAACCCCAATAATACGCACAATCAAACTGAGCATATGATAGGCAAAGGCCAAGTGAATAAAGGCAAAAATCAAAGGGAGGAAGAAGACGGTAAGTACTTGCTTACGAATAGTTTGCTTGACTTGAAGGTCGTCCAACCCAATCTTTTGAAGAATAACAAAACGCTCACGATCCTCATAACCTTCAGAAATCTGTTTATAGTAAATCACAAGAACTGTGCCCAGCATGAAGATGATGGATAAAAAGATACCAATAAATAAGGTTCCACCAACAAAGCCATTTAGCATCCCTTCTGTATCATATTGGCTATTAGCAGTGAGGTAAGACTGAGAGACGCCAGTATTTTGTCCAGCTAACTGTTGTGTTTCTTTATCTGTCATTTGGTCTAGCAAATCTGAATTTTTCTTGGCATCATGTGTAGGGTCTTTGACGTTAACACCAACATAGGTAGCTTGAGTGGTTGCTGTTCCTTTGATACTTTCTTTAAAATCATCCATATCAGGAACGACAAGGTAGTTATAATCAGAAACTATGATTGTAAAGATATTGGGTACTTTACCCTTAATAAAGTCATTAAGGTCATCCTGAATCTGGTAGGTTTGACCATTGAAAGACAAACTCTTTTGATCCTTCAACGTTTTACTTTTACTGTACAAGCCGACTTGGTTTGAAGCCAAATTGAGGTCTTTACCTGTTAATTGTTTATAAGTAGCTTGTGAGAAGACAAGAAAAATTGATTTTGGTAAAACTTTTCTTTCATTCTCAGGAAAGATGGTTAGCTTATTTTTTTCTTGTTCTTTGATACCAAAGTAGAGGTAAGTTACTTCTGCTTTTTCATTTACCTGATTTCCCGACTGTGCTAAGAAATCATCCATAATCTTCTGTGTGCTTGTTAAATCTACATTCGTCCCTGTAACTGAGTAATCATGTGGAGCAACACTCGCTATATAGTCTTTTTTCCCAGCATAGATACTTGCAGCTCCTACAAGCGTCACCAAAACCATACTTGAGAGGATAGCAATAGTCGCCAGACCAACTGCATTTTTCTTCATCCGAAAGACAAGGTTGGAAATGGAAATCATATTATTAGGCTTGTAATAATAGCTTTTCTTCTTTTTCAAGAGTTGCAGAACGACTGTTGTCCCGGCATTAAAGAGAAGATAAGTTCCTAGAATAACTAGTAAAACAGCCAAGAAAAAACTCATAATAGCTATTACTGGATCCTTAACAGAGAGAGCAAGGTAGTAACCATACCCCATAGACCCAAGCCCCAAAAAGGTCTGAATAACTAGTAACCGTCCCTTTTTTTCACCCTTAAGGCCATCTTTAGTTAATTGTAAAGGATTTAGCCGTAGCAATCGTAAACCATTTATCAAAACCAACAAACTAAAAATACAAGCAAAGATGACAAGAACAATAGGAATTGTCATTACTTGAAAGGTCGAAACCAAACCAGTACTTTCACCGATAAGCCTTTGAAGAAAAGCATAAATGAGTTTATCGAATAGTGCCCCCACACCAATACCTAGAAGCAGAGTCACAAAACCCAAAATCACCGTTTCTTTTAGAATCATACTAAAGAGATGACGTTTCTCTAAGCCTAGCACACTATAGAGACCAAGCTCCTTTGAACGATTTTTCATGACAAAGCTGTTGGCATAAAGAACAATAATTCCAGAAGATAGGGCGACAATTCCAAGTCCCATACCCAAAACCGCCTTGATAGAATCTGCCCCAGTTAAGTCATCCAGATGTGGATTAAGCGTTAAAGATGTAAAAATATAGGTAATGGCAATAGTCAGAATTGTTGCTAAAGCATATGGATAATAAAGCTTACGATTTTTTATGAGATTGGACAAAGCCAGTCTATTGGTCAGAAGAAACATATTAGTTCACCTCACTTGCCATTACTGTCAGTGTATCGGAAATTTCTTGGAACATTTGATGTTCAGACTTATTACCTTTGAAGATTTGATTATATAGAATACCATCCTTAATGAATAGAACACGCTGTGCACGACTGGCAGCCGCTGTCGAGTGAGTTACCATAAGAATGGTCTGACCACTGTCATTGATAGCATCAAAGACATCCAAGAGAGCTGCTGAAGATTTGGAATCCAGGGCACCTGTTGGCTCATCTGCTAAGAGGATTTCTGGTTTAGTGATGATTGCACGCGCAACCGCCACCCTTTGCTTTTGTCCACCTGAAATTTCATAAGGGTACTTCTCTAGTAGGGAATGAATTCCCAATTGACGACTTATAGCTTCTACTTGTGTCATCATTTGCTTAAGTGGGCGTCGAGAAAGGACCAAAGGTAGTAAGATATTATCTTTAACAGATAGGGTATCCAAAAGGTTGAAATCTTGGAAAACAAACCCTAATTTTTCACGACGAAAACTGGAAGCATCCTTATTTTTGATGGTTGCTGTGTCCATACCACTAAGATAGACACGCCCTGCTGTTGGTTTATCAAGCATGGCAAGGATGTTGAGCAAGGTCGATTTTCCTGAGCCAGATTCACCCATGATTGCAACATACTCACCCTTTTCAACCGTGAAATGGATATCTTTAAGGGCTTCAACCTGATTTCCTTTGAAACGTGTTTTATAGATTTTTTTAACATGTTGAACATCTAGTAACGCCATAATAAGCTCCTTTATTTAATAGATTTGGAAGAGATTTTAGGAACCTCTTACTTAACTTCTGATACCATTTTATAGAAAAAGCAAGGTCTCAACCATAACCCTTGCTTTCATTTGTGGTCATATTTCTTACACTTTTGTAAGTTATTAATCAATAGCCAACTTCTGCTTTTGAAAATGAATGGAGACTGTGGTTCCTTGGCCTACTTGGGAGCTAATACTAATATCATGTCCAAGCTGATCAGCAATTTTCTTAGAAAGATAGAGACCTAACCCAGAGGACTGCTGAGTCAGTCGGCCATTATAACCTGAAAAGCCACGCTCAAAAACCCGTAGAATATCACTATTTTTAATACCAATCCCAGAATCTTTAAGATGAAGCCAGTTATCTTTGAAGTAAATTTCAATACCACCGCTTTTTGTGTACTTCAAACTATTTGACAAGACCTGCTCTATGATAACCAAGAGCCATTTTTCATCTGAAACGACCTTAACATCTAAGTCATGTAGATTAATAGTCAATCCTTTTTGAATAAAGAAAAGACTATGTTTTCTAACAACTTCTTTAACCAAGGGTTCTAATGTAACCTGCCTCAACTGCAAATCATCATGGAAATTCTCTAAACGTAAATACTGCAAAACCAAATTGGTGTAAGAATCAATCTTGAATACCTCTTGCTCCAAGAGAGCCCTCGTTTTACTATCCGTAACATCCTGAAGCAATAATTGACTGGCTGCTATTGGCGTCTTGATTTGGTGCACCCAAAGGGTATAGTAGTCCATCAAATCTGTATAGCGCTTGCGCTCCTCCTCAGTCTGAGAGATCTGACTCTCCCTAGCATTTTCCAAAGTTTGGGCCAGGTAAAACTCTAAAGGACTTGATGGTGTGATTTCCTCATAGAGATAAGCTAAGTTATAAGAGTGATAAGAGCTAACCAAATCCCAAATAACCATGATGATAGTCACAAAGGTCATTATGGTTAAGGCATAATAAAGAATATCTGCTGCCTCTTCAAATAAAAAGGCAAACAAGACCAAGATGATTCCATTAAAGACAAATAAAAGATAGAAAGTCAGACGAGACCTAATATGGTATTTGATAAATTGACACTTACCCATCATGACGCAACCCGTAGCCAACACCTTTCTTGGTTTCAATAAAATCCTTCAAACCCACTGCCTCTAACTTCTTACGTAAACGAGCTACATTAACTGACAGGGTATTGTCATCAATAAAGAAGTCACTATTCCAAAGCTCCTTCATCAGGTCTTCCCGACTAACGATATTACCAGCATGATCAAAGAGAACTTGTAAAATCTGAAACTCATTCTTTGTCAAAGAAACGACCTCTCCCTGATAAACCAAATCCATGGCCTTAAGGTTCAGAATCACACCCATATATTCCAAGAGACTCTGATCCTTACCAAACTCATAAGAACGACGCAAAAGCCCTTGAATTTTTGCTAGGAGAACATTTTGGTCAAAAGGTTTAGTCACAAAATCGTCCCCACCCATATTGATTGCCATAACAATATCCATGGCCTGATCTCTGGAAGACAAAAACATAATAGGCACCTTGGAGACCTTACGAATTTCCTGACACCAATGATAACCGTTAAATAGAGGTAAACCAATATCCATAAGAACCAAGTGGGGCTCTACTTTTACAAAAATAGATAATACTTCCATGAAATCTTCAACAAGAACAACTTCGTAACCCCACTGTTCTAGCATTTTTTTGACTTGTTGACGGATAACCTCGTCGTCCTCCACTAATAAAATCTTATGCATAACTCTACCTCTTTCATTTCCCACTATTATAACAGAAATGCTATAAGAAACGACCATTCTCAGCAAATCTTACAATAATGTTAGATTGAATTTTCCAATTTTTAAAATAGTGCGTTTTCATAGGAAAAATCCTTTGAGTCTTCAAAGAAAATATAGTATTATTATAGAGTTGATATTGGTTTATCATCAACCAACGACAGCTTCATCGAATAATGAGAACATTACTTATTTATGTCACGAATCGGCGTGACGTTTCTACAAGGTGCCGTAACACCTAACAATGAGTAAGTCATAAAGTCATAATAAGATTTTACCGTCTTTTTATGATTTTAAAGGCTTGCTTTGCAAGCCTTTTTCTGTTATTCGATGGTTTTGATCTTTGTCAGAGTCTTAATAGAATCTGGGAAAATCAAAATACACTTTAGTTATATTTTTTATAGGAGGTAATATGAAATTACTGGAAGACCGCATTCTCAAAGATGGGAATGTCCTTGGGGAGAACATCCTCAAAGTTGACTCTTTCCTCACTCACCAAGTGGACTTTGACCTCATGCGTGAGATTGGAAAGGTCTTTGCTGAAAAGTTCAAGGATGCAGGCATCACCAAGGTGGTGACTATCGAGGCATCTGGTATTGCTCCAGCCCTCTATGCTGCTGAGGCCTTGGATGTCCCTATGATTTTTGCGAAGAAGGCTAAAAATATCACCATGAATGAAGGGATCCTCACTGCTGAGGTCTACTCCTTCACTAAGCAGGTGACTAGTACTGTCTCTATCGCAAGCAAGTTCCTCACTCCTGAAGATAAGGTCCTCATCGTTGATGACTTCCTAGCTAACGGCCAAGCTGCCAAAGGTTTGATTCAAATCATCGAAGAAGCTGGTGCACACGTCGAAGCGGTTGGTATCGTTATTGAGAAATCTTTCCAAGATGGTCGTACCCTTCTGGAAGAAGCTGGCTATCCAGTCGTTTCACTTGCTCGTTTGGATCGTTTTGAAAATGGTCAGGTCGTATTTAAGGAGGCAGACATCTAATGCAAAACAAAGAGAAACACTCGCAGGCAGCGGTCCTAGGACTGCAACACCTACTTGCCATGTACTCGGGATCAATCCTGGTGCCAATCATGATTGCTGGAGCCTTGGGGTATTCAGCTCATGAATTAACCTACTTGATTTCAACAGACATTTTCATGTGTGGTGTAGCAACCTTCCTCCAACTTCAACTTAATAAATACTTCGGTATCGGTCTTCCAGTTGTTCTTGGGGTTGCCTTCCAGTCAGTGGCACCACTTATTATGATTGGTGAGAAACACGGTAGTGGTGCTATGTTTGGTGCCCTTATCGTTTCTGGGATTTATGTTATCCTCGTTTCTGGCGTCTTTTCAAAAGTGGCCAATCTCTTCCCTTCTATCGTTACAGGATCAGTCATTACAACTATTGGTTTGACCCTCATCCCTGTCGCTATCGGAAATATGGGGAACAATGTTGATAAACCAACTGGTCAAAGCCTCTTCCTTGCTGCTATCACCGTTCTTATCATCCTTGTAGTTAATATTTTCACTAAAGGATTTATCAAATCTATCTCAATCTTGATTGGTTTGATTGTTGGTACTGCTATCGCAGCAAGCATGGGCTTGGTTGACTTCTCACCAGTAGCTGCGGCACCTATTGTCCACGTGCCAACGCCATTCTACTTCGGGGTACCTAAGTTTGAGTTGTCATCAATCATTATGATGTGTATTATCGCTACTGTGTCTATGGTTGAATCAACTGGGGTTTACTTGGCCCTCTCTGATATCACCAAAGAACCACTCGATAGCACTCGCCTTCGTAACGGCTACCGCGCTGAAGGTTTGGCTGTTCTCCTTGGTGGACTCTTTAACACCTTCCCATACACTGGTTTTTCACAAAACGTTGGTCTTGTGAAGTTGTCAGGTATTAAGACGCGCTTGCCAATCTACTATGCGGCTGGTTTCCTTGTTCTTCTTGGACTCCTTCCTAAGTTTGGTGCCTTGGCACAAATCATTCCAAGTCCAGTTCTTGGTGGCGCAATGCTTGTCATGTTCGGTTTTGTTTCTATCCAAGGAATGCAAATCTTGGCACGTGTTGATTTCGCCAATAACGAACACAACTTCTTGATTGCTGCAGTATCAATCGCTGCAGGTGTTGGTCTTAACGGTAGCAACCTCTTCAACAGCCTACCAAATGCTTTCCAAATGTTCTTTTCAAACGGTATCGTGGTCGCAAGCTTGCTTGCCATCGTCCTCAATGCCATTTTGAACCATAACAAAAAAGAAAAATAAAAACGAATAAACTCCCCTTATAGATTTACTGATCCATAAGGGGAGTTTTTATTATAGTCTTAACGTACTGATGGTAGCAAGATCTTTGGTAACAATAGCGATATCAAATCTCACCTCAAATAGAATCAGCGATTCTCCTGCGTAATCTATCGTCTTTTTATAGTCTGGAACCTTTGCAATGAAATGTTCTGCCATATCAACTACCGTTTTCGAACTTCTTTTTGCGAGACCTTTGGCTTTGACATGCTGGTTTCCAGTGTGAGGAATAGTGGTAAAAGCGATAGAAGGATTTTCTTCTATTTCCTTAACTTTGTCATTATCTTTAAAGGACGAAAAATAAAGAATGTTTTCACAAGGATCAAAATAGAAATTTACGATTCTCACATTAGGAACGTTATTCACAGAAGTTGTCAAGGCCATTTCTGTTTGTTCCGCCATTATTCTCAAAAATTCTGTTTTCGTGTTCATTTTCAAAGCCTCATTTCCTTAGATTAATTATATATGAAAGCCTATAAAATGTCAGTCGAGAAATTGAAAGGAAAGTGTTTCTTTGAGTTTAAAACTGATTGAAAGCAAGTCATATCTATAGTACAATGAAAATATAAATGTTTGAAAAATTAATTTAGAAAGGAAAACAGAATGCACGAAACACATTCTCTCCGTGAGCGATTTCTTGTTTTCTTCAAGATTTTTGTGCCCATACTGATTTATCAGTTTGCCAACTTTTCGGCAGCCTTTGTGGACACTACCATGACTGGTCAATACGATACCCTACACTTGGCGGGGGTAGCCATGGCAACGAGTTTATGGAGTCCTTTTTTCACCTTCTTAACAGGTATTGTCTCTGCCTTGGTTCCGATTATCGGTCACCATCTAGGGGCAGGTCGCAAGGACCGAGTGGCACCTGATTTCTACCAATTTCTCTATATGGCTTTAGGGCTATCACTGATTCTCTTTGCCCTTGTTTTTCTGGGGGCCCCCTTAGTTCTGGGCCACTTAGGTTTGGAACCTGTGGTCAGAAAGGTGGCTCTTGGTTACCTACGCTTTTTGAGCCTTGGGATTATTCCCCTTCTGCTCTTTAGCGTGGTGCGCTCCTTTCTTGATGCGCTTGGCCTCACGCGCCTGTCCATGTACCTCATGCTTTTGCTTCTACCACTAAATGGTTTCTTCAATTTCCTCCTCATCTATGGCATCGCTAATCTGCCAGAGTTGGGGGGAGCCGGAGCAGGTCTGGGAACTTCATTGGCTTACTGGGCCCTTCTCCTTATTTCCATCGCAGTTATCAGAAAGCATAAGAAGGTTAAACCCTACCACATCGAAAGGATTCAACCTCTTGATAAAGAGGCTCTGCTTGACGCACTGAAACTAGGGCTTCCAATTGGGGGGACCGTCTTTGCGGAAGTCGCCATCTTCTCAGGCGTTGGTCTAGTTATGGCCAAGTATCCATCCCTAGTCATTGCCAGTCATCAGGCGGCCATGAATTTCTCAAACCTCATGTATGCCTTTCCTCTCAGTGTTTCCAGTGCAATGGCTATCATTATTTCTTACGAATTTGGAGCTAAACGCATGGATGCGGTCAAGAGCTATAGCAAGCTAGGACGTCTAACTGCCTTAGGTTTTGCTGGTTTTACCTTGTTCTTCCTCTATTTCTTGCGCTATGATTTAGCAGAACTCTACGGCCATGAACCTGAGTTTTTGAGAATGACGGCCGTTTTCATGACCTATAGCCTCTTCTTTCAAGTGGCGGATGTCTTTGCGGCTCCACTTCAAGGAATTCTGCGTGGCTATAAGGACACCAAAGTCCCTTTCTATCTCGGTGTCTTGTCATACTGGGGCATGACTTTCCCTGTTGGCTACCTTCTTGAAAAAGTCGCTGGACTGGGTCCATATAGTTACTGGATTGGCCTGATTGCCAGTCTTATCGTCAGTGGACTTTGTTACCAATGGCGCCTAAATAGAATCGTCAAACGCTACGAATCACATCATTAATATACCTTAAGCAGTCTAGTCGGACTGCTTTTTCTCTGACCAGATCTTGATAATAAAGAAAAAGCCTCCTGCATATTGAAAACAGATAAACTGTTGTCAATGTACAGAAAGCTTTTTTTATGAGTGATTAGTTATATTCAGATTTTCCTGACCTATTGTCAAACTGGATCCATTAATGAAAACATAGATGTTTAATATTGAAAAAGGTATCACAGAGACCAGCTGGGTCAATTAGGGCAAAATAAATCATGACTAAACCACATAGAGCTAGGAAATGATAAAGATAAACGACTTTCTCCCCTGTTTTAGGAAGTAAAAGAAAAGACCAGAACCACAAGACACAAATGGCTATTAATATGATTAGTTTATTCATCCATTCCATAATAAGCTCCGTCAAAAAGATTTAGCACAATAAAATAGTCCTTAGGACTATCTGAATCTTATCACAAAATCTAACAAGTGCTGTCATATTCCTTTATGGAAATTGGTACTCTTTTGCTAGCTATATTTAGGTAAGTTAAGACATATAAAATCATAATTGGGAGGTTGGGAAGACTAATTATTACACAAAGTACAATAATGTTTATAGACACCAAAACTAGCAAAATCTATGGAAAAATAAGACTTTAACACTTGTCAGATTTCTCACTACTATAGTGTACTACTTTTTGGTTTGACACTTAAAACAAATTGGATAAAATTGTAAAAAAATGTAATGAAAGGTCACTTTTTTGTCCTGAATGGTAAGGTGACATTTTATGTTAGCTTTAAAAGGCTTTCCTTAATTTCTTTTACATGTAAAAGAGGTAGGTTGCAAAGGGCACCAACCTCTTTAGTTATGACATGATTCGACTAGAAAAACTCTTAATACTAGTGAATAATCAGTCTACTTGGTCAAGTAAGTAGGCGTAACCTTCTTTTTCCATATCGGCTTTAGGCACAAATCGTGTCGCTACGCCATTGATACAATAGCGTAAACCACCCTTGTCACTTGGACCATCTGGAAAGACATGGCCAAGATGAGAATCCCCCACACGACTACGGACCTCAATACGATCCATATTGTGAGAATAATCTTCCTTGTAGTTGGCTACCTCAGGACTAATAGGGCGAGAGAAACTCGGCCAGCCACAGGCTGAATCAAACTTATCCTTGGATGAAAAGAGTGGCTCGCCAGTCACCACGTCAACGTAAATTCCAGGCTCAAATTGATTCCAAAGCGGACTAGTAAAGGCACGCTCCGTTCCATTTTCCTGGGTCACAGCATAGGCTTCTGGACTCAAGCTTTCCTTAAGCTCCTCCTGATTTGGCTTGTGATACGCGTTTGAATCAATAACAGGATTAACTGCTTGATTAATATTTATATGGCAATAGCCATTAGGATTCTTCTTGAGATAATCTTGATGGTAATCCTCTGCAGGAATAAAGTGCTTCAGAGGCAACAATTCAACCGCCAAAGGCTGACCGTATTGCTCAGTCATTTCTTGGAAAACTTGCTCGATAATTGGCAAGTCATTGACATCAGTATAGTAAACACCCGTACGGTACTGGGTTCCAACATCATTGCCTTGCTTGTTTTTACTAAGGGGATTGATGATACGGAAGTAATGTAGCAAAATCTCTCGCAATGACACCTTGTTCGTATCGTAGGTCACTTGAACAGTTTCAGCGTGGCCCGTCTGACCAATAAGTTCATAGCGAGTCGTCTCATTACGCCCATTAGCATAACCCGAAACCGCATCAAGCACACCTGACACACGAGAGAAATACTCCTCAACACCCCAGAAACAGCCACCAGCAAGATAAATAGTATGATTATTAGGATTTGACATTTTTAACACTCCCTTCAATAGATACTTGCATCTCCACGCCTTAAGTGTAACGCTTTTGAGAAGATTGCGCACTTATGGCGACTTGGAGAGACAAAAAAATCCCACCACATATTATGTGATAGGATATTATTTTTATTCCATTTCGAAGCTTTCGCTCTTAATCTTATCAGGTAAGATGAGAGACAAAAGAATACACAAGATGGCTGGTATCAACCATGGCAGTGATACTCCTGATAATGGGAGGAAGTTAATAAGGGCATTGAGTCCCGCAAGTTTAAACTGGCTTCCAATTACACTAAGCAAGGCAATCAGCGTGACTACTGCAACTGTCACTTGCATACCAGGTTTAGACAAGGCCACGAACTTGTTGGCAATCACAATCATGACAATCGTGATAGTAATTGGGTAGAGAATCAAAAGCACTGGTACTGAGAAAGCAATGATATTGTTAAGTCCCAAGTTGGCAATCGCAAACCCAATCAAGGTAAAGATAATGGCGTAAGCCTTGTAAGATACTTTCGGAAATGCCTTGTGGAAGAATTCCCCAGTCGCAACAATAAGCCCTGCGGTTGTTGTGAAGCAAGTCACTGTCACCATGATAGCTAAGAAAATCTGAGCCGCTGGTCCAAAGATGGCTTGTGTGGCTTGTGACAAGACACTTGCACCAATATTGGCATCTTTTGGTAATCCCGCCACTTGGAGTGGGAAATGATTCCCCAAAAAGGCTAATCCCAAATACAGAGCACCAAAGAGGATAGTAACTACGAAACCAACGACCCAAATCGTTGAGATATACTCTTTTTTAGACTTGAAGCCTAATTGGTTGAGTGTGACTACTGCTACTACACTGAAGGCCACAGAAGCCAAGGCATCCAAGGTGTTGTATCCTTCCAAGAAGCCTTTACCAAAAGCAGAAGCCTGATAGGCTTGACTTGCATCCTGAGGATTGTGACCACCATATTTAAATGCTCCTGCCACGATAACGACAACAATCATGATGGCAAAGATAGGCGTCAATATACGTCCAATACTATCTAGAATTTTAGATGGATTCATGGCAATCCAAAGCGCTAGAGCGAAGTAAATCACAGTGAAAGCCAAGAGCCATAGATTTGTATGCCAACTTCCAATCAAAGGAGAGAAGCCAATTGAAAAGGCGGTGGCGGCCGTTCTAGGAATGGCAAAGAAAGGACCAATGGACAGATAAAGTACTGCCAAATAGACTAGGGCAAACTTAGGCGAGATTTTTTGAGAAATCTCATGAATGTACCCCTTAGGATTTAAAGTCCCGATAACCAGTGTTAGGATGGCAATACCAACACCTGATAGGACAAAGCCGGCAATGGCTGGCCAAAAATGACCTCCAGATTCAAAGCCTAACTGAGGGGGAAAGGTCAGATTTCCCGCTCCAAAGAACATACCAAACAACAATAAAGCTGTAAGGCTTCCCTTTTTTAACATAAGTTTCTCCAATCTAAAACAAACAAGATCTTATGCCTCAAATAGACACAACTTGTTTATTATAATTTTAGTCAACTTATTTAGTATGACATGATTAGTTTGGAACTTCAAGCTATTGAAACGTATTTACAAAGGTTTTTAAAATTGCAAATTTTCTGTATCCTTGTACGAAAAAACTAGACAAGATTCTTATCTCGTCTAGTTTGATATTTTAATTATGGGTGACTGACAATCAGTTCAAGGTTTCCCTTAATTTGCCATGCTTCAACATCGCTAGGAAGAATAAAGTGGCTGCCTTTTGCAATGTCATAATCTTGCCCATCTACTTTAAGGCTTCCTTGACCGTCAAGTACACTAAGCAAACTGTAATCAGCAGTCTTTTCAAAATCAGCATTACCTGAGATTTCCCATTTATAAACGGCGAAGAAATCACTTGCTACTAAGAGCGTTGATTTGAGGTCATCTACTTTTGTTGTGACTGGTCGACTGTTGGCTGGCTCACCGATAGTAAGGACATCGATAGATTTTTCAAGATGGAGTTCACGCAGGTTACCTTGATCATCTTTACGGTCAAAATCATAGACACGGTAGGTCGTATCACTAGATTGTTGCGTTTCAAGAACCATGATACCTGCACCAATAGCATGCATGGTACCACTTGGCACATAGAAGAAATCACCTGCTTTAACTGGAACCTTAGTCAAAAGATTTTCCCAATCCTTACTTTCAATTTGCTGACGCAGTTCTTCTTTTGATTTGGCATTGTGGCCATAAATAATTTCAGCACCTGGTTCAGCAGCAATGATATACCAACACTCTGTTTTACCAAGTTCACCTTCATGTTCAAGTCCATAAGCATCATCTGGATGGACCTGCACACTAAGCCAATCATTGGCATCCAAAATCTTAGTCAAAAGTGGGAAGACAGGTTCTTGACGATTGCCAAATAATTCACGATGCTCTGCATAAAGAACATCTATAGTTTGACCGGCATAACGACCATTCTTAATAGTAGAAACACCATTTGGGTGAGCAGAAATAGCCCAGTACTCTCCGACATGGTCGCTTGGAATGTCGTAGCCAAAGACATCACGCAAATGCGTGCCACCCCAAATTTTCTCCTGCATAACAGATTGTAAAAATAATGGTTCAGACATAATAACTCCTTATATAAGAATGAATAGACTCAAAATCTATGTCTTAACATAGATGATTACCCACATCATGATAAATGAATCAGTTCCACTTTAAAGCGGATGTTCCAAAAATCACCTATAGCCAGTAAGCTCCATCATCAGCAAATCACAAACAGATTTTGACGAGTAATTACCTCAATTATAAGCATAATTTGTGAAAATATCAACAAAGTCCTTAAAGAAATCATAAGATTTTGGCTTAATGGCTGCAAGTCATTTCAATAGCAAATTTCCTTTAAGAATCCTACTCATTCCTTCATTTTTCGGATAGATTAATTGAATTTAAAGACTTTTTAATCTATAATGTTAGTGATACTATGAAAGGAAATCTTCTCAATGAAATTCTATTCCTACGACTATGTGCTAAGTCAGATTAGCCAACAAAACTGGGTTATGGTTGCCATTACTGCAGGACTTATTTTAGTGACCGGCGTATTTGCTTTTAAGGCCTTTAAAGAACGCCATGATACTAAGTTTCGTGAACTCTCTATTATTTCTATTTTAACCTTAGTTGCCGTGGTTCTAATTGCTATCAGTAATTTCCAAAGCAATCAATCAAACGATAACCAATTTAGAGCATCTCTTCACTTTATCGAGGTTGTCTCTAAAAATCTCGACGTTGATAAGAGCAAGGTTTATGTTAATACTTCTACCACTACAGATGGTGCTATTCTCAAAGTTGGAAACAAGTACTATCGTGCCATCTCAGGTTCAGAACCTGACAGCTACTTGCTAGAACAAATAAAACTTTACAAGTCTGATGTTGAACTCGTGGAGGTTAAAAAATGACATCTTTTTATCTTGCTGTTGCAATTAAACTAGCTTTGGGGCTTATTTCACTCGTCTTTGTTATCAATTTAACAGGTAAAGGAAACCTAGCACCTAGCTCAGCTACTGACCAAGTACAGAACTTTGTTCTTGGTGCAATCCTCGGTGGTACAATTTATAGTAGTACCGTTTCCATCCTTCAGTACATTGTTATCCTGATTATTTGGACTATTTTGATCTTACTTCTTAAATGGCTCATCACCAATATTCACTTTATCAAACATTTGATTGACGGTAAACCAACCGTCATCATCAAACAGGGTCAACTAGATCCTGAAGCTTGTCGCTCTATAGGACTTTCAGCTTCTGATGTCGCTTTAAAATTACGTTCTCAAGGAATTTTTCAACTCAAAGAGGTTAAACGTGCAGTTATTGAACAGAACGGCCAATTGATTGTGGTCCGTTCTGGCGATGAAAATCCAAAATATCCAATCATTACTGATGGGGTCATTCAAACAGAAATTCTTGATACTATTGGTAAAACGGAAGATTGGTTAAATGAAGAGCTTCAAAAATTAGGATATGAAAACGTTTCGGATATCTTTATAGCTGAATACGATAAAGGAAACATTAATGTCGTTACTTATTAAACAAATCACTTGCATTATCGTTTAATATTGTCTACAATGGTCTCATCATAAAAAGGAGGTTCTACTATGGGAATCGAAGATAAATTGAATCAAGCTAAAGGCGCTCTTAAAGAGGGTGCTGGCAAACTTTCTGGTGATAAAAAAACTCAAGCCGAAGGTGCTGTCGAAAAAGTGGTAGCAAAAGCAAAAGACGGTATCGAAGATGTTAAAGAAGGCGTTGAAGGTGCTGTTGAAGGCCTTAAAAATGCTTTTTCTAAAAAATAATAATAAATAAACAGAAGCTCTTTTCCTTTTTTGAAGAGGGCTTCTGTTTTTCTTTATGTTCTTAACTAGAATTACTTACGAGAATGCTTGCTTCCTTTTAAGGCAAATGAGGTTGTCATCATAACTGCTCCTAATGCGCCTAGTCCCAAACTGCTCACATCACCAGTATTTGGTAGACTTGATTTACTTGTTTGATTGCTTTGTGAACTTTTAGATGACTGATTAGCCTTAGAACTTGTTTGGGTATTTTGTTTCTGAGCAAGATTAGTTTGTACGACTGAGCTTACATTTTCCTTTTGACTCACGCCTACATGACCTTTTGATGCTTCAGAAGTTTGTTTTTGAGTAAGAATATTATCCAATTTCTCAGCAGTCTCTTGAGCTTGTTGTTGGGCACTGCTTGTCGCATTAGTCATTGTTTGTGTCGGTTGCTCTTTTGTAGGCTGGTTAGCAAGAGAGGTATTTGATTTAAGAGACGCTCCTTCAGAGCTTGAAGAATTTGATGTTGGCGTATTTTGATTTGATAAAGCTGTGTTTGTCGCTGTCATTGCTGGAGCATTGGTAGCTGAACTTGTACTACTTGTGCTAGTTGTATTCTCAGAACTTGTCGAAGCAGATTGGCCCCACGGTGTGTTTACGCTTCCGGTATTGGTAGAGCTTCCCCCATAGCTAGTCGGTCCACCGTAGCCTCCGAAGTTATCAGACATTGAGCTATTGCCAAAGCCACCGCCTGGGAAGCCGCCCATGCCACCAGCACCAGGACCATTGTTTGTGCCTTCTTCAGTAGCTGTTGCAGTCACACTAGCACCACTTGATGTCGTAATGGTATAGGTTTCACCCGAAGTTAGACTCTCGGTACTAAAGACCACATTTCCAAATGAAGTTGTTGCTGTTGTGGTCGCTACAACATTTCCAGAACTATCTGTAACTGTGATGGTATCTCCAGCACTACCAGAGATGTTGGCCATGATATAAGACTGGCTTGAACCCGTTGTAAAGGCCTGAGCCATTCCTTGGTTACCTATGGCCCAAACGGTACCGCCAGAAATAATACCTGTTCCATCGTAGTCGATAGCAGCATTATCTGCACTTGTCTGAGCGACGTAGAGAGAACCACTTTTCACTGTCACATTGCCGTTACTGTCGATACCATCACCGTCTGCCAGAATAGTTACCGTTGCACCGTCAATATTGATGCCCACTTCATTTTCCAAGTCAGAAGTCGAATTGGTTAAGCTTGAAGTATCAGCGCTGTCCTTGGTCGTCCACTCAGTGGCGTTAATACCATCATCACCAGCAGTGATATCAACGGTTCCACCTGTCAAATTGATATAACGCCCTTCAAGGCCTTCGTCACCTGCTACAACTGTTACTTTAGAATTGCCTTCGACAGTCAATTCATCTGTAACCGTGATACCTTTATCAGTTGCATTAATGGTTACCGTTGAGTCGGTAATCGTCAAATCACCACTGTTCACATCTGTTTCGTCTTCGACCTGAATACCGTCATCAGTTGCCGTGATGTTGACTGTGGCATTTTTAATAGTTACAGCTGTCGTCGCATTGATACCATCCTTTGCCTCAGAAGTCAAATCAAGTGTTACAGAGTCAACCGTTACACTGTCAGCCTTGATGGCGTGCTTTTCAGTGCTTGAAAGGGTCAAGTTACTTCCAGTACCACTGGTAATGGTCAAGGCTCCCGCTGCTTCAATCGCATTAGCAGACGTCGAAGAAATAGAACTGTCTGAAAGGACATTAACAGTCAATTCTGCTGAAGAATTGGAAGTAATAGACGAATCCGTTAAGGTCACACCATCCAAGTAGATTGTAACTGGATCTGTCACGCTACCTGACACAATAATGGTATAGCTTGAACCATTTCCGGTCAAAGTGTATGATCCTGCTTGATTGATGGTAATTGTCGTTCCATCAACTGTGACAGTACCGCTATCACTTGTTACCACGGTTGTTCCATTGAAAGTAATCGTTGTCGTTGAGCTTTCTGAATCACTATCTTCAGACTCAGTTGTCGTCGTTTCAGTAGCTGAATCTGAGGCGCTGTTGGTTAACACTGAAGCTGTTTCAGATGCAGTGGCTTCAGTGGTGCTTGAGCTTGTATTAGAGCTAGTGTTTTCGTCTGCATTGTTCGTTTCAGATGCTGAGGTTTCACTAGTTGTGCTTTCAGCAGTTTCAGAAGAACTTGCTTCTGGAGTTGCGGAAGTACTTGAATGATCAGATGTTTCACTGCTTGTTGATGTAGCAGTCGTGTCCTCTGTCGTACTTGTTGTACTTATTGTACTTGTTGATGATGAATCGGTGTCTGAAGTTGAAGCCGCAGTTGAAGTACTTGTAGCCGATTCTGTGCTTGTTTCAGTAGTTTCTGATGTATTGTCGGTCTGAGTACTTTCTTCAATTAAATCAGCAGTGGTTTCACCTGTTGAAACCGTTGAGAGTGTTGATTCAGTGTTTGTCTCGTCTGCTGAAACCTTGCTGTCATTTAAGACAACTGAGCTACCAAAGATTAAGCTTGCTACCAGGACTGAACCTGCTGTTTTCCATTTTGATGATTTCTTAATGGCATAACGTTCTTGTGTTTGTTTGCTATGTTTGTATGTCATATGTTCTACCTCTTACTTACTTTTGAGATGCCTCTATTAAACACAAGAAACCTAAGACAAGACTTAAAGAAAGGTTAATCTTTCCTTAAAGTAAAAAAAGTCCCCAAGATATTGGGAACTTTCAATCTCTAGGATAGACTACTCTAAATTCTTCTAAAACAACTAGACTGTCCTGACTAAAATGTAATCCAACCTCTTCCAACCAATTGCTAAAGAGATTCTCATGAATCTCTTGCCAATAGGTTAGCCCACGGTCTCCTTCACCTTCCTTGTAGGCATGGTCTTTAGAAACCTCTTTAAATGGGATGACCTCAACTTTCGTCGTTTCAATAATACAAATAGCATTCTCCTTACTATCAAGAATGACGCTCAGTTCATTTTCCTTGGGCAATGGTTCATTCCCCACTGCATACAAGTCAAAAGCTGAACTGGTTGCTGTCTTTTGCCCCATCAATACGAGTTCTGCCAAATAATCTGCTTCCACGCCAAAGGCCCAGGCATCAATCTTATCTCCGATTGTCTGATTTAAAATCTTATAGGCTTGCTACATCTGGTCTGATTTCATCAATCTACTCCTGCTTTTACTCTCCTTCCATTATATCAAAAAACGCTAGATTATCAGACCTAACGTTTTCATCTTAATACTTAGAATGTTTGTAACCGTAAAAGGCATAGATCGCTGACCCAATTAGCACTGCCAAACCAAAGGTTAACCATGTCTGCCAACTGTACTGACTCATAAAGGAGAGGCAGACGATAATTGAAATAATGGGCAAGACAGGAACAAATGGAACCTTAAACTCATCCTTCTGTGGCAAACCCTTGTCCTTACGAAGAATAATGAGGGCAATAGCCAAGAGGACCAAGTAAGCCAAGGTCGCAATGTTAACCAAGGATGCCATATTGGCCAAAGAGAAGATACCTGCTGAGATAGCTGACAAAACGCCTGTCAAAAGCGTCGCATGATGTGGAACCTTATTAGTCTTTGAAACCTTTTGGAAGGTTTGAGGAAGGAAACCATCACGCGCCAGGCTATAAACCATACGGCTAAGGGCATAGGCCATTGAGATACATACCGTAATCAAGGTCATAATAGCAACCACTGATACGTAGTTGGCTGCCCAAGAAATACCGATATAGCGAAGGGCATAAGCCACAGCATCATCAACATTCAACTTGGTATAGTGAACCACTCCTGTCAAGACCAGCGAAACCACGGCATAAAGTGAAGCTACGATAATCAAGGCAAGAACGATACCTCGAGGAACGTTCTTTTGCGGCTCTTTAATCTCGTCTACTGTCATAGAGATAGACTCGAAACCAAGGAAACCAAAGAACATGAGGGAAGCACCCGCCATAATTCCTGTCTTTCCTCCATAAATATGCCCAAAGCCAAATGGTGCAAAATCTGCCCAGTTGCTAGGATTTAAATGGAAGAGACCCTCTAAGACAAAGACCGCTAAGGCTGAAAATTTGAGTACTACCAAGAGGGAGTTCAAACGTAAAGCCTGTTTAGAATTCATGAGAAGAAGAGCTGTCACCAAGACCAAGACCAAGACTGGCAAGAGGTCAATGTAAGTGCCTTGACTGGGATTGAAAGGTCCACTGATGGCTTGAGGCAACTTAAGACCAAAGCTAGCCAGTAGCCCCTTGAGGTAGGCACCCCAACCAGAGGCCACACTGGATACAGCATTCATAAAGACAATCATGGTCAACCAGCCACCCATCCAGGCAGGATACTCCCCCCAGACAGCATAGAGATAACCATAGACACCACCGGCTGATGGGTAACGTGAGGCAAACTCAGCAAAGAAAATAGCTGACATACCAACACACACGGCTGAAATCAAGACCGAAATAATCAGGGCAGGACCAGCTAGAGTCGATGCCGCGGTACCAGTAATCGTAAAGATTCCTGTCCCAACCATGGCACCGATTCCCAGAAGGACTACATCCCTAAGGGTCAGATGTCGTTTCATCTCAGTCTGAGCGAGACCGACATCCTTTTTACGAAAAATACTCATTTTTATACTCCATTTTGTGCGAAATACCGAACTATTATACCATATTTCTAGGCCTAAAAGGGCCCCTTTCTGTATTTTTATACTTTTATTGTTGAATGCTATGTCAAAAATGGGGACTCCCAGTGGTTGCTTTTTAATTTTACATACATCTCTATCAAAAGAAACTTGCTAAAGTGGTTCTTTAGCATTCATTTTTGTTTCTAAAATCCTTATCTCGAAAGAATTTTCAATTTTTAGAAAAAATATGAAAATATTATGAATGCGTTTGATTCTTCTAATGAAAGATGTTAGAATGGGGTCATTAAAAAGGAAAAGGGGAACTTTTATGGAAAATAAAGTTCATTTTAAACTTCATAAAGTGAAAAAACAATGGGTTACCATTGCCGTATCTGGTTTGGCACTTGGTGCCTCATTGATTGGGGTTGGTGTCTCTGCCGACGAACAAGCTGCGAATCAAGTCACCTCAGCAAGCACACCTGAGAGCGTCAGCCAAAATCCTGATTTTGTCGTCACAGAAACAACTGTAGCTACGACAAAAGCTGATCAAGTCGCAACCAATAATGCAGCTGATACAACTGCTACTGTTACAACGGAAAAGCAGCCAGTCCTTAAAGAAGATCAAGCAAGTAGCACTTACAATTTGGCTAGTGGCGAAACGAGAACTGCAACTTCAGAAACAGCTAGCACAGTCACTGAAGTAAACAGTCAAGCGCCAGAATCTGTTGAAACTACTGTCGTTTCTGACGGTCAATTCAAGAGTGATGCTGAAGGCAACTGGTACTACCTTAAAGACGGGAAAAATCTGACAGGTGCCCAAAACGTTGACCATTTCGACCTTTATTTCCACGAGGATGGAAAGCAAGCCAAAGGTGAGATTATCACTGAAAATGGACAATCTTTCTACTATGACAAAGCCAATGGACGTAAGGTAACCAATACCTCTATCAACATCGATGGTCAAGCCTACAATGCTGATGCCCAAGGTCGTTTGACAGCAGTTTTCCCTGAAACGAACAAACGCAACCAGTTTATCGAAGATAATAACCACAACTGGTATTACCTCGGCAAAGATGGCAAACCCGTCACTGGTGCTCAGACCATTGATACATTTAACCTCTACTTCCACGAAGACGGTCGACAAGCTAAAAACGAAATCGTTACTATTAATGGTGATAGCTACTATTTCGATAAAGACAATGGACGTCGTGTGACAGGTCGCCAATATCTTGATTATGCAAACCATAAATACTTTGGTTACTACTACTTCGATAAAGATGGCAAGATGGTAAAAGATGACTTTGTTACCGAGAATGGTAATCTTTACTACTTTGATGCTACTGGTAATCAACCTGATTCTGTCTTTGTCTCAGATAAATCGGGTAACTGGTACTACTTCGACAATTACAAGGCAACTAAAGGCTTCTCAGCCCCATTTGGTTTCCAAACCGAATTCCTAGACCGTAGCCAATCCGACTATAAGACAAGCGTTCAAAACCTAAACGGACAACAGTATTACTTTGATCCTAAGACTGGTATTATGGTAACCAATCGTTATGTTTCTGATGATAAAGGGAATTGGTATTACTTTGGTAAAGATGGTAAAGCGCTTCACGGTTTTCAAACGGTGGACGGCAACCTTCACTACTTCAATAATAGTGGACAACAAGTCAAAGGGGACTTCCTTTACTACGATAACGATATCTACTATCTAGATAAAGATAATGGAAATCCAGTAACTAACCAATTCGTTAATAGAGATAACTCTTGGTACTACTTCGGATCTGATGGTAAAGCCGTGTCTGGTTTCCAAACCATTAACGGTCAGAACCTTTATTTCCACGAATATGGTGTCCAAGCCAAGGGACAACTGGTTACCATTGACGGCAAAACCTACTACTTCGATCCAAATACAGGTGACAAGTGGGTTAATCGCTCACTTACCTTAAACGGTACGGTCTATAACTTTGATAGCAATGGTGTGGCGACTCTTAAAACTGCTCAAACCTCAAATCGAAACCAATTTGTTCAAGGTAGCGATCAAGAATGGTACTACTATGATGCTAATGGTAAAAAGGTCACTGGTTTCCAAACCATTAACAAGGACCTCTACTACTTTAACGATAAGGGCCAACAAGTCCGAGGTGCTTTCTTTACCCTAGGTGATAACCAGTATTTCGCTAACAGCGAAACTGGTGCTGTTCTTCGCAACGCCTTTTATCATGATACATCCACTGACCATTACGGTGTCTTCTCTGAAACTATCTACTACGCAGGAAGTGATGGTGCCTTCAAGACAGGTTGGTTTGAAGTTGATGGCAACCGTTACTATGGTAGCGACTATTCTGATAATGATGCCTTTAAAGGAAGTCTCTACACAGGAGTCGTCAACTCTCAGCTCTTTAGCCCAGATGGAAAACTCTTGACAAACGGTCTCTATCCTGAATTCAAGCGTACTGGTGAAAATGATTATGAACTTAAAGGCGTCTATATCACAGATGCTGATGGTAAAATCAAAGAAGGTCCTTATCAATATGATGGTAAGATTATTGGATCTAAATATAGTAACGTCCGCCAATCACAATGGTCAACTTTTGATGAATGGGATATTCTTCATGGACACCTCTACCATTTCGACTCAACACCTATGACCTTCACAGCACCAAATGGTCAAAAAGTGACCACAAACGTTGCCATTGCAACAACTAACAAGGCCCTTACCTATCGTGGTGTAACCTTTAATTTTGATGCCAAGGGTATTGACGAGACAAAAGAAAAAGCCATCCACTTTGACCAATTGCAGACAGATCCTAGCGGCACAAGTTATCTCTATGAAAATGGCCAAAAGGTCACTGGCTTGAAGACCTTTGATGGCGTTAGTTACTATTTCTATGACGATGGCCACCAAGCTAAAGGTACTGAGGTCGCAATCAACAATAATATTTACCAATTTGACCAACTGACTGGTATCATGACACGCAACGCCTTTTCAAAATCATACAACTACGAAGGTTCTCCACGTTTTCCATACTACCCAACACGCTACTATGGCAATGACGGAGCTGCTCTGACAGGTTGGCAAACCATCAACGGCAAGAACTACTACTTCCGAGCTAGCGGAAACCTTGAAACAGGACGTTTTGTCATCGGGGACAGAGCCTATAACGCTGATGACAATGGCGTAGTTACTGACCGCAAGGGTGAACCTGCCTACCGCAATCGTATCGTCTACGATAAGGGCGACAACTATTATTACAATGATAAAGGTGAGAAAGTGACCGGCTTCCAAGAAGTTGACGGCAAGGTCCTCTACTTCGACGCTGAAGGCAAACAAGTCCTAGGACGCTTTGTCACAGTTGATAATTACACCTACTATTTCGACCCTAAAACAGGTGAAAGATACACTAACCGCTCTGTCCTCATCGACGGTAAACTCTATACCTTCGATAAAGATGGACATGTGGTGTCTTAAGATGAGATGAAACCTGAAACCGAGACGAAAGTCTTGGTTTTTTTGGTGGGGAAATGCTAAAAGCTCTACTGTAAGAGTACATTTCTTATGTCTCTATTTTTGCTATAATAGTCTCAAACAAATAAAAGGAGATTTTCTATGACATCCTTATACGATTTTACAGTTTCAGATCAAGCTGACCAACCCGTGTCTCTCAAAGACTATAAGGGCAAGGTCGTCTTAATCGTCAATACAGCAACAGGATGTGGTTTGACGCCACAATATCAGGGCTTGCAGGAACTTTATGACAAATACAAAGACCAAGGATTCGAGATTCTTGATTTTCCTTGTAATCAGTTTATGGGTCAGGCACCAGGTAGTGCTGAGGAAATCAATACTTTCTGCACCCTCAATTACCAGACAACCTTCCCTCGATTTGCCAAAATCAAGGTCAATGGTAAGGAAGCTGAGCCACTTTTTGATTGGCTAAAAAAAGAAAAATCTGGGCCACTTGGGGCAAGAATTGAGTGGAATTTTGCTAAGTTTTTGATTAACCGTGAAGGTAAAGTCGTCGAACGCTTTTCTTCCAAAACTGATCCACTGAAATTGGAAGAAGCTATCAATACTCTTCTTAATAACTAAAAACAAAAAACGAGAGTAAAACTAGAACGACAAACACTGACTGTCGCTAGTTCTGCTCTCGTTTTCTGCGTTAAGAAAAATAGTATATAAAGAAATTTTGCTTTATTTTAGAACAAAGCTGTCAATGCTGTAATTAAACCAAAGATAATACCTGGTGCATTGGCCGCAGCAAGGGGAAGGTCACGTTCTTTTTTAAAGAGACCATAGTAAACCCAAAGGCTACAGTTGACTGCAGCTACCAATGGTTGGATAAAGTTTCCTTTATGTCCAGACAAATTGTCCATGATTTGTGGTACGTATGATACATACATCATAACTGACATGAAGGTTGCCACCCAACCAAGGGTTTTCATTTGTTTATCTGACATTCGAGACTCCTCTTTCATAAAATTCTATTTGCCTTGTACACCTAGAAATATTTCAAGACATGTTTTAATGCACAAAATTAAAACAGTGTCTATCTTACGCTTTAACAATAGAGAATGCAAGAATTTCGGGACAATGTTAAGAAGATGTAAACTATCACAAGATTGTGATAGTGCATTTAGTCTCTTATGTAGCGTTTTCATCAGAGAAAAAGACCTCTTTAAGAGGTCTAAAGTCAATGAATCTACTATTTTTTCTCATCAAAAAGCACTGATATTAAGGATTACTGTCATAAATCATTCAGCTAAGAGCACTTCTTTGATGGTTTGTTTTTGGAGTTTTCTGTTGGATAGATAAAAGAGGCTTTCATAAACTACAGCAAAACCGAGCAAGGTCCAGAAGCACACATTCCCATCAAAGTTATGCTCAATCTTTTCAGGAACCGTGTCTTTGATCACACCGATCAAGATTTCCATGATGCCATATTGATAAGCTGTCCCAAGAACAAATCCTAGATAAGCCCAAAAACGATAGGGAGCGAGAATACGATTTTGACATTCACGATTGGTGTAGCCAAAAGCCTTCATCAAGGCTAAGGTTTCGCGACTTTCTGAGACGACAATCCCCAATGACAAAAAGAGAATCGAGAAAGAAAGAATTAGGCCAATCATAATCATCATGGTTTGGATGATGTCATCTGTGTAATCTCTTAAGCCAAAGGACAATTGAACCATGGCCGCAAAACACATAGAGCCAAAGACTACAAAAAACAAGATAGATTTTCTCCCCCAAATCAGTGACGAGGATAGCTCTTTTAGGAAGGATTTGTCTTTCTTGGGAGCCCTCTTTCTCCTTTGGACCTTGATTGGTGTTGGAGACTTTTTCAATAAGCGAAGTGCCGGTGTTTGTAGTTGTCTTCTGGCATAACCAATCGCGAGAAGCATAAAGAAGGTCGTTGGCAGGATCACCAAAGCAAGCAAGAGCTGCCAGTGAAAATGAATGGTGATTTCTGGCAAAATCCCCTTCTCATTACGGAAGTCATAAAAATGTCCCATCATGAGAAATGAAGCAAAATAGCCAAGAAGCGCTCCAGCTCCAAAACTGAGTCCAAAGGCCCAAAATCGTTTAGCCAACTGGCCATTGCTATAGCCCAAAGCCTTTAAAATTCCTAATTGTTCCTTGTGGTCGTCGACAAATTGTTTGATATAAAAACACATGAGAAGGACCGACGTCAAGGACAAGACGACTCCACTGACCATGGCCACCATCCAGGAAAGCGAAACCTGGGCATCATAGTAGGTCTGAATGATGGGATTGGTTTTCGAAATCTCCAACTGCTCGATGTCCAAGTAAAAATTCAAGAAGAGATTGGCTACAAAGACCGCACAAGCCCCAATGATACTAACGACAACTAATTTTCGAATATCTTTTACTGAAAACATGGCTTACCATCCAATCTCATAGGCAGTCTGAGGCTGATCATTGGTCACAACTTCGGTAATCTTGCCACTATTGACACGAATGATGGTTCTAGCCATATCCGCAATATTTTGGTTGTGCGTCACCATGATCAAGGTAAAGCCTAGCTTTTCCTTCAATTTCCAGATATAGTCCAGAATCTTGCGCCCTGTTTCTTCATCGAGGGCTCCCGTTGGCTCATCTAAAAAGAGAATCTCTGGCTTTTTAGCCAAGGCCCGAGCAATGGAGACTCTCTGCTGTTCCCCACCAGACAATTCACTCGGATACTTGTCCAGCTTATCGCCAAGTCCCAAATCCTCGATAATCTGCAAAAAATCATGATTGTTTGCCAGGTCAGCTCCCATCTTTACATTTTGTCTAACCGTTAGATTAGGCAATAGATAATACTGCTGGAAAATGAAGGCAATCTTTTTACGTCTAAAAGCTGTCAATTGAGCATCCGTGAGTTGTGATAAATCTTGTCCTTGAATGAGGATATGCCCCTCGTCAACCTTTTCTAAGCCTGATAACACATTTAAGAGAGTTGACTTTCCTGATCCAGAAGGGCCGAGGATAACCACATCATCCTGGTCTTGAATCTGCAAATCAATCCCCTTTAAAACCTTGGTTTGGCCGTAGCTTTTGTGCACATTTTCTAGTTGAATCATTTCTTTCCTACCATTTCTTTGATGAGAGATTGACAAACCTCTGTCAGTAATCCAATCACTTCTTCCATGCTGAACTGATAAATACCAGAAGCAACCATAGAGGCCATCCCGTGTGAGTAGATAAATAGATGCTGGTACAAGCGACCAGCCTCCTCTACAGTCAAAGGGTAGTCTGCGACAATCGAATCCAGAACTAATTGGTAGCTATGATCCTTCATGGGAAGAAAATCTTGAAAGCGACGAATCGGATCTTTGCTAGGATTTTGGAAAAGCAATTGAAAGAGTTGGGGCTCTTTTGAGGCGAAAAGGATATAAGCAACCCCGACAGATCGAAAAGGCTTCTCATCTTCTAAAGCCTTGCGAATATAATCCACCACGACCATCTCCGCAGCACCAATAACCTCTGCTTGTAACTCAGACATATTAGCAAATTGCCCAAAAATCACTCTCGGTGTAGCTCCCAGTTTCTCCGCTAATGCCCTAGCCGTTAAACTAGCCATGCCCTGTTCGCGTACCAATTGTAAAGCTGTCCCAATGATAGCCTCTTTACTAAATTTAACCTTGGGTGGCATAAGACTCCTTTCACGCAACATACGTTGCGCAACACTTGTTGCATAAAAGATATCATAAAAAGGAAAGGCTTGTCAAGAAAAAACTGAAGACCACAAAACAAAAAAACAGACTACCGATAAGAGTGGAATCTGGTTTGATAACAAGATTCTAAGGCAAATCATTTCCTGCAGCTAGGTAGATTTGGTACCATTCCTTACGCGTTAGGGTAACTTCTGCTGCTTTTCCTGCTTCAAGGACATGTTGGGGCTTGGTCGTTCCGATGACGGCCTGCATCTTACCTGGATAGCGGAGAACCCAAGCAAGGGCAATAGCTGTCGGAGTGACTTGGTATTTTTTTGCCAAGTCATTGAGGACGTGATTGAGGGCCGCAAACTCTTCTTTACCGACAAAATTTCCCTTGAAATAGCCATGCTGGAGGACAGACCAGGCCTGAATCACCGTATCAGTTAAACGACAATACTCAAAGACACTGCCATCTCGCACGGCTGCTTTTGGGCCTTCCATATTGACATGAAAACCAGCTTCAAAGCTCGGTGTAAAGGCGGCACTCAACTGCAGCTGGTTGACCTTGAGAGGTTGTTTGACAGCCGTTTTGAGCAATTCCATCATCATAGGATTTTGATTGGACACCCCAAAATGACGGACCTTGCCAGCTTGCTCCAAGTGATTAAAGGCTTCTGCCACTTCTTCAGGCTCCATGAGGGCATCCGGTCGGTGAAGGAGAAGACTATCTAAACGCTCAATCTGCAGACGCTCGAGGATGCCATCAACGGAATCCAAAATATAATCTTTGGAAAAATCAAAATAGGTAAAACCATCTTTGCGAATCCCACACTTGGACTGGATCCACATCTGGTCCCGAAGATCCGGACGACGTTTGAGGACCTTACCAAGGAGCTGCTCACACTGGCCATTGCCATAAATATCCGCCAAATCAAAGGTGTTGATTCCAATCGACAGGGCTCCCTCCACCAAGCCCTCCACCTCATCTTCACTCAATTCGCTAATACGCATCATCCCAAGGACAATCGTTGACAATCGCTCATTTTCAGCAAAATCAATATACTTCATCTCTGCCTCCTTTTCTGTATCTCTATTGTAGTGAAAAGGGTTTCAAAAATCAATTGAGAAATAAAAGGCCCTCAGCATCAACTGAGGGCTTGGATGATTTACGATAGCTAGGTCACCTTTGATAGTCTCTCAGAATCCCTAAGATTCAAGACTGATAACACTCCCATTGATTGTATATAAAGAAATGGAAGATAAGATTTTCAATAAAAAGAGCTCTTTATCACTTCCAAAAGCTTTTACAGATTTCTAACATGGATGATACATTTATTCTTTATAATAACGTTTGGTAATCTTGTATTGTGAAATAAGGATATAAATATAGATGATGGATACAACACTCAAAGCCAAGAGGATATCCGTCTGGAAGGCAATCCCAATGATTAAAATTCCAATTAGCATGATAGGTAAGATATAATTACTTAACTTAACCACCACTTCGAAATTTTCCTCGTAGCTTATCTGTTTTTCTGCCTCATCCATCATACTCATCATAAATTCACGCACTTCCTTGGTATTGACATTGCGGGGAATTGGTTTTCCATAAAGCAGATGGAAGGTCTTGCGAAAGAAGATATCTGATAAGAAAAATAGGACAATCAAGACAAGAAAAAGATAGAGCATGGTAAAAGTTCCAAAGATAAAAGCTAAGTGCCCTGTGGAAGGTCTATCCATATACACCCATTGACTATAAAAGATGATGACTAAAAAGTATGGCAAGATCATGACTCCTTTAAAAATGGTCGCTAACCCAAACAGTTTTTTATTCTGGATGTCATAGTGATAGGCTTCCTCTTCGTCTTCTATCTGGAGCATTTTTTGATGGACTTTTCTCGCGCTTATTAGTAAGGCTATCGTGACCATAAACACGATAAGAAACAAAAGTATTGAGCCCAAAAGGAGTACTTCTATACTAAAGAAGGATTGGATTTCAAGGGGTTTTTCGGATCCGAACATGCCTGTCAAAAAACCAATGACTCCTCCAATCAAGCCGGAAACTGTGATGATTCCGACATTTCTCCAAAAACGATTACGTGGAGATCTTTTTTGTGGTTGCTTTTTCATAATCATTCCTCTTCCTCTACAAGACTAAAAACATTTTCCACAGGCTCTTTAAAAACCTGGGCGATGGTGATGGCAATAATAACCGAAGGGGTATATTCCCCCCGTTCCAAGAGACTGATGGACTGACGCGAGACCCCTGCTAGCTTGGCTAGCTCAGATTGGTTGAGCCCATCACGCGCCCTCAACTCTTTCAGACGATTTTTTAAGATCATGGCATCCGCCTCCTTATAGTTGAACACCCTGAATATCTTCGATACGGACTAATTTAGTTTCTCTTTGTTGTTTATTAATTTCACGACTCAATTTGACCCAATCTTCATCGATATCCATAATTTCATACTCGGTTCTAAATCCATTTACCGTAACCGTTTGTCCTTTTAATTCTTCTAAAAGTCTAGACATTTCTTGACTTCCTTTCAATTGTTTTTCCAATCGTCTGATGCGTCTGTTCAATCTTTTTATCTTCTTCTCTGAGCCCGTATAAATCAGAAACAGAAGTGGAATAAAAGATAGCCAAATATATTTCATCGTAATTTCTCTCCTTCCTTCGTCTAAAACTATTGTAACGCTTCTTTTTATTTTTGACAAGCATCTTTGTCAAAAATAAAAAGAACATTGTCAAAATTATTGAAAATAAAATATAAGTAGCTCACCTTTTCAAACCTTTTAATGTATCTCTCCTTCGATAAACGACTTGGAAAAATTGATGTGAAAGATACCGCTAAGAAAGTACCCAAAACCAAATAATTTTAGATACTCAGAGGTTTGGAGAACTGTCTTAACCTGAGCCTAAAAATAAAAAATCGAGGGCTCAAACTTTACTCATGAAACTTCGGAGAAGATCGCTGACATTTGCTATCACCTAAGGAAAGTTTCAAAATTCAAGCTATACATTTTCTTAGGCATTACTAGTTTTGAAATAGAAAAAACTAGCAAGATTCTTCAATCCTGCTAGTCATTTGTCTTATCAATATGATTTTGTTCAGTCAGTACAAAACCGACTGACTAAGTTAAGGTGATTATTTGTCGCCAAAAACTTTGAAACGGCCTTCTGTTTGGATGTCCTTATCTCCTGCTGGTGCGACGATTTGTCCAAATGGTGCTTGGGCACGGAGCTTCCAGTTAGCTGGGATATCATATTTTTCAGCCAATTGGGCATCAACAAGTGGGTTATAGTGTTGCACGTTCATGCCGATATTCTTCTCAGCCAAAGCCAACCATGTTGCATAAAGAGCGATTCCGTGACCTTGTTCTGACCAAATTGGGAAGTTATCTGCATAAAGTGGGAATTGCTCTTGAAGGCCTTTCACCACATCTTGATCTTCATAGAAGAGGATTGTTCCCTTAGCTTGGGCAAAACCTTTCAAACGTTCTTTTGTTCCCTCGAAGGCTTCTGCAGGTGTCACTTTTTCAAGTTCAGAGTAAGCAATCTCATTCCAGAAGGCATCTGATTCTTCATCCAGCAAGATTACCACACGTGATGTTTGTGAGTTAAAAGCAGTTGGTGTGTTAAAAACCGCTTCTTGGATAGTATCAATTAATTCTTGATTTGAAAGTTCCACATCTTTTCCCAATGCATAGATAGAACGGCGTTTTGTTTGTAAATCTGTAAAGTTTGTCATCGTTATTTCCTCTTTATTTGTGATATATGTTAATTGTTAAAATTATTAAGTTTATTTGTAATAGCTTTGATTACAACAACATTATAGCCGTTTAAAATGTAATGTCAATAGTTACGACTCAAAAAAATCACTAATTATTGATATTTTTTCTTACCCGTGTCAAAATACCATCATTATCTTCAAACGTTAAGGCATTAGAAGATAACCATTTGATCTCAGCTCCACGATTTTTAGCACGCTCTGCAAGACCAAGCATATCTTCTTCACGTTTGGCCAAGTCTTTTCCACCCCATTCATTGACCGCCAAATGATGATGGTAATCACCTGAAGCAATCCAACTGGCACTTGGAATAGTGAATTTATCTGCTAGCTCCAAAACTTCCTGATAGAAAGCTGAAGCTAGCTGACTATCCTTGACCGATAAGTGAATATGCCCCATGCGAGTATCCTTAGCTATCACAAAAGGTTCAACCTTGCGCCCCATCTCGTAAATTTCTTGAGCTGAGAGTTCTTCTGTTACCCCAACGATGCGACCATCCTCACGAATATCCCATTCAGCGACAGGCTTGTCTCGATAGAGCTCAATACCATTGCCCTCAAGGTCTTCCAAATAAAGAGCTTCACTATAACCGTGGTCAGCTGCACCAACAAAAGGATAGTCCAGCTCAGCAATATGTTTGAAAACATCAGCTAGACCCTCACGAGAAGGTAACAAAATCGCCATATGGTAAAGGCCATAACTGGACTTGACCGCCTCCTCACGATTGGTTTCAATCAAGTGGACCAAGGGCTTGTTTCCAGCTCCCAAGATAACCTCTTTTTCCGTTTGGGAGAGGATTTCAAGACCTATAATCTGTGTATAAAAGGCCGTCTGACGAGCCAGGTCCTTCACATTAAGTACTGCCTCAGCTAAATAAATCTTGCTATTATAATCGTATGTCATATGATTTTCTCCTGTGTTGTAATCTTTTATATGACAATATTATACTTAGTTTGATTGTAATGTCAATCATTACAACTCAGTAATAAAAAAGAAACCGAATAACTTTCGATTTCCTCTATCTTACTGACTAAACAATCAAGCTCCAGCTTCTTTCCAGTTGGCCTTTGCATCTTTTAAAATACCAGCCAGTGTTTTCTTTTCAAGCTCTTTTTCCATTGCCATTTGAACGTCTTCTAGGCTTTGATCCAAGATTCCATGAATATTTCGTCCTACTGGACAGGCTGGGTTAGGATTGTCATGGAAACTAAAGAGTTGACCACTTGGGCCGATGCTATCCACAGCACGATAAACCTGAAGAAGGTTAATTTCTTCTGGGTCCTTGAGCAAGCTAGCTCCACCTGTTCCCCTTTGAACTGAAATTAAGTCTGCTTTCTTTAGTTGCGACAAGGTTTTGCGGATAATAACAGGGTTAACTCCCACACTACCAGCCATAAAGTCACTGGTTAACTTAGTTTCATTTCCCTTATTTTGTGCTATAAGAGTCAAAATATGAACGGCAATGGTAAAGCGACTTGGAATTTGCATATTTGGGACCTCTCATTCTTCTTTGCTATTTTACTTGATTATAACAAAAAGAAAGTTGTAAAACAAGGAGTTACAACAACTTGAGAAGTCAATCTTAGCGCTAAAAAAATAGAGCCATTATAGACTCTATCTGATTGTATTGGATGATAAACAACTAGAACTGATAAGCTATATTATTCTCACTTACTGAGGCTCTAGTTGGGTCTTTTGTTTCTTACGGACACCCTGCCCCTCAATATGCTGTTTGACCAAATCCACAACTTCATCATTGGTTGGCAAGTCCGAGTGCTGAGCATCTTCACCTGTAACCGTAATTTCAGTATAGCTCTTTGCTTGGTTCTGATAGATATATTTCCCAGCGGACACACTAGCATCAGGCACCAACTCGTCCGAATCATAGGTGATAGTTCCTGCTACCGAATAGACATGTAGGGTGGACGGAATATTCTTCTTACCAGCTATGAAATCCGCAAGCATGACTGATTTATTTTTGATATTGGTTTCAGTGAAATTATAGGGCGTCCCGATAGTCATGAGTGAGTTAATCCTAACATCATAGTCACTCAGATAATTTTCAATAAAGGCTGTATAAATCAGTCCACCATTGGAATGGGCCAGACCTTTAAAATTATTGAAATTGTATTTATTCTGCAAGGCTTCAAAGGCCTGATTCATCATCTTAGCTTGTTTCTTGATATTACTATATCCATCTTTGTTATTTTCAAAACCGATAACAATGACTGGCTCGTTGTCCTTAGCCTTGATTTTGCCCTCAAAGGTGATACGACCATTGTTCCAAACCTTGACCTTGAGGAGGCTATGCTTGACTCCAGGACGGTCTTGATTGAGCTTACGTACCAAGCCATCAAAACGATTTTCTGTAGCGGAGCTCCCTGGAATCATGATAATAGGAGACAATTTTGAATTGTAGAAAGTCTCGATTTCCTTGACATTTTTCCTGGTCCAACTATAGGACGGCACAGCCAAACCAATGAGAAAGACCGCAACAAGGATAAAGGCCAATTTCGTTTTTTTACTGAACTTCATTGCTTTCTCCTTCCTCTTTCAAACCGTGTTGCACCTTATTAGACAGATGAACAAAGGGAATAAAGATTGCAACATCAACCGCAAAACAGAGCAGACTAACAGTAAGTGCCCGCAGGCTACCACCAGTTCCAATAAAGGCGTAAAGAAGGCTCGGCGTACCATCTGGTACAGGGTAAACCGCCGCAGGCATGAGGCGAATAGCCAGAGCCACCGCTGCTATTCCCATATTGACCATAGGTGCTAGAAGAAAAGGAATCAGATAAACCAGATTTAGTAAGACTGGTATCCCTACCATCAAGGGGGCCCCATTATTAAAGAGGCTAGGGAAAACACTAAGAAGACTAACTTTCTTGTCCTTAAAGCTTGTTGATTTTAAAAGTAGAGCCACCAAGAGAGCCAGACCTGATCCAATACCAGCCACCAAGCCGTAACTATGATAAAGATTTGTTAGCGTATAAAGGTGGGGAAGCCCAGTCGTCGTATGGTGGGAGACGGCATAGGTCAGATTCTCCAAAGCAAAACTATCCTCAGTAATAGCATTGTGAGCAAAAGCCTGACTATTTCCAACCCAAGCAGAGAAAGTGTTCAAAAGTCCCATCATAAAGGTTGAGAATAGATGGTTATGGGTTACGGTGATTCTCGATACATACTGACCTATGGTCTGAAAAACATTACGCTGTTCTCCAACAAACAAAAGAATATTAAGACCAACAGCCAAGATTAGGGATAAAAAGATGGGACGAACTGTCTTAGGTTGATAAATATAGTCCTTATCCACAATCTGATCATCACTAGCTCTTGAAAAGCGAAAAATCTGGCCAACCAGATAACCCACGAAGATAGCCAGCATAATATTAATCGAAGCTGGTAAATTGATACGTGTCAAATCGCCATCGTTTATGGGAGACATTAACAACTCTTGCGATCCTATTGTCAAACTGACCAAAAGGGAGGTCACACCAGCTGTACCAGTACTTCTGCCGTAGTGACCAGCCGTGTATTTTCCTGCAAAATAGGTTGACAAGGGACCTGCTAAACCACCAAGAAAACTGGAAAGATTGTTGAGCACCTGACCAGTTATCTTAAAAGCTGGCAGCCAATCAGAAACTGAAAACAACTGGTTAATATAACCAAGCTCTGAAAAGACGGATAACGAAACCACCCGAATAATTCCTGAAAATAGGAAAAAGGGAAAGAGCGAAACCAAGGTTTTCTGCGTAATTTGGACGAAGCCTCGCTCACGAAACCAGAGAAACCTCTGGACCAAATAGTTTGTCATAAAAGACTCCTAGTAAAAGGCAAAATAAACTTTACATTCAACGTTTTTCTTCATTATAACACAAAGAGAGAGGCCTTACCTTAATCGTGGGTTAAAGCACACACTATCAGAATTTAGTCACCACCATTTTCATGATTTCTTGAAAAATTTAAGAAATATTTGAGAATTTCTTGATGTTTATTTAATGACTTTATACTACAATAAAGATGAAAAGAAAGCGGTATCAAATAAGCGAAAGGAGGCTTATCATGAAAAAGGTACTTGAGGTCAGACATCTGACTAAACGTTACGGCCAACACCTAGCACTCGACAATGTAAACCTGACCTTAGAAAAGGGTGAGGTCTATGGCCTTATCGGAAGAAACGGGGCAGGTAAGACAACACTGATTAAAGTCATCACTAAACTCATCCGCCCTAGCCAAGGCAGTGTTTCCCTCTTCCACTCCGCTTCCAAATCAGAGTGGACTCACGCACTGAAACGTGTTGGTTCTGTGATTGAAACACCAGTTGCCCTGAATCATCTCAATGCACGTCAAAACCTACGTTACTACTGCAAGATTCATCACGTTCCAAATCCTGACAAGGTCATTGATGAAATCCTTGATACAGTTGGACTTGGACACACTGGCAAGAAAAAATTTCGTAGTTTCTCACTGGGTATGAAGCAACGTCTAGGTATCGCTATTGCACTGATTGCAAAACCAGACCTACTTATTTTAGATGAACCGATTAATGGTCTCGACCCAGTTGCTATCAAAGAATTCCGCCAAATGATTAAAAAATTGAGCGAAGAGCAAGGTATGACAGTTCTCATCTCTAGCCATATCTTGTCTGAACTCTATCAAGTTTCAACCCGCTTTGGCATTATTGATCACGGTCACATCATCCGTGAAATCACTAAGGACGAATTCGAACATCTCAGCGAAGACTATATCGTTCTTAAAACTAACCAATTAGCCCTGGCTAGTCGCATTCTCCAAGACCAACTCCATCAACACTTCAAAGTGGTTAACAGCGACAATGAAATTCATATTTTTGACAAATCCCATGTTATAAAGGCAATTGTCAAAGAGATGGTTAAACAAGAAGTTGACATCGATGAAATTTACTACAAACGTCAAGACTTAGAAAACTACTTCACACAACTAGTAGATTCAGAAAGGAGGTAGAGCCATGTTACACACTATTCACGCCGATTTCTATCGACTCTTCCGTTCTAAAGGATTTTGGATTTCTGAAATTATCCTAGCCCTAAACATTATTTCTGGTGTCCTATTGGGAGGCACAGGGCATGTAGGCGTAGAAACTGGGGCAAAACAAGCCGTTAAAAGCGCCTCTTCGTGGACTGGTGTCGGATCACTGATTAATTACTCTAGTAGTATCTCCATGACAGTCCTCTTCACTTTAATTGTGGTCTCTATCATTTTGGGTGTTGATTTAGCACAAAAATTGTACAAGAATAATCTCACCTCTGGCATTTCACGGAGCGGGTTCTTCTTCGCCAAGGCAACCGTCATTGTAGCTATCACTTTAGGACAACTCCTCCTGTCTTACGGCCTTGCCTTTGTTCTAGGTACTCTTTGCCACGGTCTTGGAACTGTACCTGATCACTTTGTTAGAAACTTTGCCTTAACTTTCCTTCTCCAATTCTTGTGTAATCTAGCTTGGGTAAGTCTGACCACAGTTGCCCTCTACCTCACACATTCTATCGTGACAACCTTTGTGACTTACACCCTTGGTTTAGTAGCTTTAACCGTACCAGCAGCAATCTTCCCTAAAGTAGAAATTTTGAAATACTTGTCAATCAACTTTAATTACGGCATGACTGCAGATAAAACTATCATTCAAAATACTGCAATCGTGGCAGTAGGATTTATCCTAGCATTCACAACACTCAGCTTGATTACTTTTGAAAAACAAGATTTGTGAAAACAAAAATAACATCGTGCGAAAGCGATGTTATTTTATTTTTTTACTATTCGTTAATTGTTACAATTGCTTTATTCGAGTTTCCAAATCCAGCATTAATTTTTAGCTTCAAATTAGTATCAGAGATTGTATCTGGATTCAAATCAAAAACAACATTTCCGGTCACTTCATTCTCTGGATTAACACTGGTAAAGAAAAGATTTGCATCATCATTTGCATAGATTCCTGCTGTTGAATCTGGTTCATACTCTGTTTTATCTTTTACTAGTTTAAAATCCGAATCAGATACAGTAATGGCCTTAGTACCATTATTTTTTACTGTCACGTTTAGAATAAGATATGAACCTTTTGCATTCATACCAAATTCACCACCTACATTTTGAACAACTTCTTTAGAGTGAATCGTGTATTCTACATCTGCAATCTTGAAAGTTTCTGACATTTTATAAGTTGGAATGTCTTTACTTTTCTTATTTTTAAATCCAAAAATGACATTGCTATATTGATAACCATTATCAGTTTTTGCAGAAGCACTCGTCTGGTTCATTAGAGAAAGAACAATGGCACCTACTAATAATCCAGAAAGAAGAATAAATTCTAAAAATTTTACTTTTTTCATAAATAATTACCTCCGTACATTAATTATATCAGATAAATTAAATATTTTACCTAAAAATTAAATTATCTTTATATTGTAATTCTCTAATTTTTTATTTTTTTCTCAAAGTTACAAAAAAAGATTATAAAAACATCAACTTCATGTTTTTATAATCTCACTGTTAAATAAAACCATTCATTCTCATAGTCCAGATGCAGCTCACCCTCTAAGACTTGGACTAAGTGTTCGGTGATATAAAGCCCAAGTCCAGAGGAATCCTCGGTGTCTGACAGGTTTTCAGAGTAAAAGCGGGTCGTTAGTTGGTCCAGATGCTGTATCGGCTGTTGAACCATATTACTAACTGACAAATAAATGCCATCATCCACTTTCTCTAGTGTCAGTTGAGCTTGAGTCTTACCGTGTTTTAGAACGTTACTGATAATATTCTGAAATAGGCGGTCAAAAATATCAGCATCCATTTCACATCGGATGTCAGGGGCTACTTGAATATCTAGTGTAATCCCTGTCTCCTGAAACATGTCATAGTAAGGCAGGATAGACTTAACCACAAGTTGAGAAAAGTTCACATCTTGAAATTGTGGTTGGATGGCACCCTCTGTTAATCGTCGATATTCCAACAAGGCTTCCAAACGCTTTGAAACAGTCAGTAGATTTTTAGAAATCTTCTCCATAGCCATATCATCTTCACTGCTACTTCGAAGACTTTGCTGAGCGTAGCCGCTCGCTACTGTCAATGGCGTTCGTATATCATGGGCAATATTACTGATAGCCATGTCCATGGTTTTCTTTTCTTGGAGAGCGACAAGATTAGTCTTTTCAATTTGGGTAAAGAGAGACTCAACCTGATTCGTTAGGGTAACTAAAGATTTTGGTTGGTTTTTCAGAGTAATCCGTCTATGGCTTTCTTCAACTAGCTTTTCTTCAATCTGCTTTGAGAGAGATTTTACAGCCAAATAGTAACGGACTAGATAGGTAGTCACTCCCAGAAGAAGTCCTATCAATACAATAAGTAGTCCTTCCATCAGTCATCTCCTTTAAGTCGCACACCTAAGCCCCAAATCGTTTCGATATACTCCGTACTCGCATCCACTTGGGCTAGTTTCTTTCGTAGATTACTCAACTGTGCATTCAATGTATTATCACCTGATAGATAAGGGGCTTCCCAAACCGTCTCATAGAGGTCTTCTTTAGTAAAAATTTTCTTTGGATTTTGTAGGAGTGTATGGAAGATTTGAAACTCTTTCTTACCCAAACGAATGACTTTTCTCTTGCAAGAGACTTCAAAACTGTCTGGGTTTATCGTGATGTTTTTGACTTGATAGATGTTATCAGTCCTACTACTCCCATGATTGTGTTCACGTAGTTGAACGGAGACACGCGCATATACTTCTTCAAGATCAAAGGGCTTAACGATATAATCATTTGCGCCATCAAGTAAGTACTGGCTAATCAAGTGCTTATCACCCAAGGCAGTCAACATAATGACAGGTACAGAGCTTCTTTGCCTAATAAACTTAAGCACCTCTTCGCCACCCTTACCTGGTAACATGATATCTAGGAGAACCAAATCAATCTCTTGATTTTGAAACAAAAGCTCTCCTTCAGTCCCAGAGTAGGCTTGAATAATATCATGTTCTTCAGAAAACAAGTTGAAAAGAATACTCTGGATATCCTCATTGTCTTCAATTTGTAAAATACGTGCCATGTCTTAATCCTCCAATAATGCTACCAATTGTATATGCTCACTTTTTGTTTTATCTTAACAAAAAGCCAAATTAATGACAAGGTACATGACGACTTCTTGATAGCAAAAAAGACAATACAAAAAAACCGTAAGCCTCTACTTTCGAGACTTACGGTCAATTATTTATTAAGCAAAGGTGGTAACATCAGATGCGTCCAAACGAACAGACTCAAAGCCTTCTTCATTGGCTTTCCCAAGGGCAATAATCAAAATAGGCACGTGTCTTTCTTCATCAAGACCAAACGCTTTTGCGAGACCTTCTTTTTTATAGCCACCGATAGCATTAGTATCGTATCCATAAGAGCGAGCAACGAGCATTAACTGCATAGCGGCAAGGCTAGCATCGATGTGAACAATTTCATTCATGACGTCTCTAGGAGCATTTTCATACATTGGCACAATGCTTGACAGTTGTTTTTCTTTGACTTCTTCAGGCATTTTTCCTTGAGCAACAGCCTTACCGTAGATATCTTCAGCTCTTTCTTGGCTATTCAAATCGGCAAAAATAAGGACCATGGCTGACGATGTTTCATTTTGCAAACCATTGTAGCTGACGAAAGGTGTCAATTTTTCCTTGCCCTCTTCGCTATCAACGACGACAAAACGCCAAGGTTGCATGTTGACTGATGATGGTGCTGTGACAGTTTTATCTAGGATTTCCAACAGTTCTTCTCGCGGAATCTTAACAGATGAATCAAAGTTACGAATGGAACGACGGTTATAAACGATATCTGAAAAATCATTGCTTACTACAGGCATCTTATGTCTCCTTTTTTTGATTAAATGAAAATAATATAATCAAAATTATAACACAAGACAATTGTTATCAAAAATATTTGCTACAGACGACTAAAGATTAGTCTCCTTGAGTCCTAAGCGTTTCACTTCAGAGGAATAGTAAACCATGATGGTAATGAGACTGAGTGTGATTATCCAGATTGACCAAATGTGTATAAAGTGCATCAGAATAGCTGAGAAAACAGCACCACCTAGAAAACTCCCTACAATAAAACCATAATTAAGAGCCTGACGACGGTATTCTCTCTGATCACCACTACCCTCAATGACATAGTATATTGCCGTTAACATCCTTCGATAATTTCCTGAGGTCATAAAAATCACGAAAGGATGATTCTCAATCTGACTGCCAGTAAAAGTCTTCATCATGATACCTGCAGAAAAAGCGATAATTGGGAGCTCAATCAAGGGATTTGAAGGTAGGAAAGGCAGGATGGCTGTCATTACGCAAAGTGGAAGCAGACCATAAACTCGCCAATAAGCATTCTTACGTTGGTCTTTAAACCACATGCCAAAAAGAAAGCCTAAAGAAAAGAAAAAGATTGAAAAGCAACGCAACCAGTTATAGTACATACTACTGTTTCGCCAGTCAGCGACCAACAAAAGGATATTCCCAGTCTGTGTAGCAACTAAACTATGGTAGTACATATGACAAAAGACATCCAAAGCCCCTCCTGAGAAACTCAACAAATTAGCCATCAGACGCGTATTTTGAGGAAGAAGGTTTCTCGATTCCATAGCATAACTTCCCTTCTAAAAGTGATTGATAGGATAGCCTTATTATAGCAAATTCGGGCATATACAGTATAAAAAAACAACCCTTACGAGTTGCTTCTATCCTATTAAAAATTAACTGTGTCAGGATTATCCTGAGTTTTGATGCCTTGAATCTTATCCAAGACTGCCATATCTTCCTCCGACAAATCAAAGTCAAAGATATCCAAGTTGGCTTCAATATTTTTTGGTGTCACTGACTTAGGTAGTGGCAAGAAACCTTTTTGAAGGCTCCAACGTAGGGCAACTTGAGCAACAGATTTTCCATTACGTTCAGCCACTGCTTCTACGTCTTCATTTCCAAAAATGCTACCAGTACCTAGTGGACTGTAGGCTTCAAGAAGAATGTCACGCTCTTGGCAATAAGCAACCAAATCTTCTTGAGCACAACCTGGAGCCAAGAGAATTTGGTTAACATGTGGCACAATTTCAGCCGTTTCAAGGAGAGCTTCGAGGTGATGTTGCATAAAGTTAGACACCCCAATAGCACGAACCTTACCATCTTTATAGGCTTCTTCCATTGCCTTCCAAGCGCCTGCGTTGCCAGCCTTCCAAGCATCATTCTCACGAAGAGCCTTTGGATTTGGCCAGTGGATGAGCAAAAGATCCAAATAATCCACACCTAGTCTTTCAAGAGACTCGTCGATAGAGGCCTTAGCCAAATCGTAATCGTGCTTGTCATTCCAGAGTTTAGTCGTTAGGAAAATATCCTCACGCGCCACATCACTATCTGCAATCGCCTTGCCTACAGAAACCTCGTTACCGTAGATTTGCGCCGTATCAATATGTGTGTAACCCGCCTTAAGTGCGAAACTAACGCTGTTATAAGCTTCTTCCCCTTCTGGAATCTGCCAAGTCCCAAAACCAATTTTAGGAACCGTAACGCCATTTGAAAGTGTATATGTTTCCATCCTGTTCTCCTTTTCAAGTTGTAACAGAATTATCTTAAAGGATATAAGATAAAATTGCAAAGATTTGCTACAGCTTGTTTGATGAATAGTTCCTTACTTCTTTTTCCGCTTCATTTTAAAGACAACACCATTTTCTTTAAGGATTTCCATGCTCACCTTTCCAACTCCTCTAATCGCTGCTACTTCCTCTTCCGTTTTCTTTTTAAAATCTTTAAATTCTATTAAGCCATGTTGACGAAGTATACGCTCCACACTTATTGAAAGACCTTGGAGGGCTTTGCTTGGTTCTATACTTTTTTCCAATTCTCTAATTAGTTTGTGCAATTCTGGATTTTTCTTTTTCGCAACATGTCTTTGTGGACGTTTTGCACAATATTTTTCGATTAACCAAGTAAAATAATATTCTGACTGGGACAGATCAACGACTTGATTAAAAACCATCAAAAGACTTTGCATACTATTGGCTTCAAATAAGATAGGGTTGACTTTAAGCGTTTCGGCAACTAGACGCTCTTCATCACCTTGTTCAATCATTTTTAAATAATTTTCGAACTCTGGATTTTTTGCATAGAGAAGATCAAAATAGAAATCCGCATCCTCAATATGTCCCGTCATTAGAGAGACCGTCATCATTGGTACTATCATCAAATCTTCTTCATGATATTCCATTTGCTCACATTCGAAAAAGTTTTTAGCCTTATCAAAATCCTCCAGATTACAATAGGTAGCCATCAATTCGTAACGGACTCCCATGTGATCTTGAACATCTATCTCTAGAATCTCTTCAAATTCCTTAATAGCAAACCGCTTCATACTGTTGCTTAAATAAAATTTAGCAAGATTATACTTCAAAGACAAATAAGGATGCTCGTCAAGATTAGCCCAGCCCATTTTTGGACCTTGATCCCACTTGGACCTTTGCTCTTTTTCTAAAGCAATTAGGCCTTTTAGATGTTCAAGAGGACTTTGAAAAGTCAAGAGCATCTGCTTAGCATCAAGATTTTCAGGATCTAGTTTTAAAGCTTCTGTCAAAAATTCCTGACTTCTCGAAGGATCTTCCTCGTGATAATGATAAGCCTCTTCAATGAGTTTCCAAGCTCTCTCCTGCTTTGAATCAGGGGAAGTGATCTCATCAAAAAGCCCTTGGTTGTATTGTCTTGCAAAATCTTCAAGAGCCATGTCCACACTGATATACTCTGTAATATGTTCTTCTAAGAATGCTTCTGCTTTTTCTGTGAAGTCTTCAAAAGATGATGTCATCAATCTTCTCCAATCTATGTTTATTTCTCTAACTACTATTGTATACGTTTTCATAGAAGATTACTATATTCTAAGTGAAATCAACAACCTCTTAAATTTTTATTGACAAAAATAGTCGCCAATCACAATACAGATAAGAATCCATAGAGTCTTATTTTGGGACATCTAAACCCAAAGTTGTATACTTATATTAGATAGAGTGCCATTGGACGATTAACGTCAAGGCATAATCTTCAAGTTTCATTTAAAGCTACAAAAAATCATTAACGTCTTGGGAGTGGTTTAGTCTCTTTTCTATATCAATAACTTTAACTCACTTTTTCATAATTTTACTTGACCACTCCCATTTTTAAGGGAATTGAAAACTGAGTTATATTTTAAAAGGAAACAGAGATCTGTTTCCTTTTTTCTTACTTCAAACCATGACAAAAGGAAACCCTTTCGAGTTTCCTTTATCAAATATATCGTTGGAGGCAAAGTCCAATAATACTTTAGTTGAGTGGTTCAATCACGAAGCTCAATTGATAGCTATCTGCTGAGCTAACCAAGAATTCGTCATGAACTGGAGCACCCCATGAGTCGTCACCACCGACACCCATTTGAGCAGCAAGAACTTTAATCCATGTAGCATCAGATTGTTGCAACTCATATTGATGACGAGCATTTTCAATTTGTTCAGTACTGTTACGCAAAGCACTGAATTCGAATGCCTTATTAAGTGCGGTGAATTTAAGTCCATTATGGTTATCATCAGATACTGTAAATTCACGAGTACCATAGTGATTACCAGATTCTTGTGGCATTAGATATGGAGCAAATGTCTTTTCAACAGATGTTTCATATCGACCAAGATAGGCACCAGGAAGTTTATCAAGGTAGCTTTCTTCTGCACCGTATCCATAATAGCTTAGGTTTGTAAATTGTGAACCGATAGCAAATTCTAGACCAAATTCAGGGAAGTTTGGCAAACCTGCTTTACCATCATAGTTTGCAGTAACAAAGATTCGACCCTTGTAATCAACTTGATAAGTCACCTTAACTTCGACATCAGACAAGCCAGGCAATTCATGAACATAAGTCACTTTAACAGAGTCATCTTCAATTTGAATTTGAGTATCTGTAACCTTACTATAGTTTCCAGCAACTTTCCAGCCTGCCATTTCGAATGGATATCCAGCACCACGGTCGTTGTCAGTGTAAGCACGAGTAAAGTTAAGTTTAGGACCTTTCTCAATGAATTCAACACCATTATACTTAGCAGATACTAGCGTATTTTGTGCACGTGAAAGCAAGATAGAGAAGTTTTGTCCTTGAATTCCGATGTTGAAGTCGCCTTCAACAACATTCAAAGGTGCTTTAACTGGTGTTTCAGTGCTAATCTTTTCAGCAACATATTGACCACGAACAATTTCATGTCCTTTTGGAGCCCATTCAGTTGCTTCATTCTGAACACAAGCAACTTCATAAATTCGTTCAGCATTTGAAGCTCCAACAGCGAATTCTACTGGGAATGTTGCTTCTTCACCTGGTTTAACATCAAAGTGATATTCACTTTCGCTAACTTTTCTACCATCTTCGTAAACTCTAGCTAGGAAAGTATAAGCAGAAAGATCTTCAAAGACATTATCATTCTTGATAGTTACTGATTTTTCATCAACAGCAATCTTAATATTAGAGTAAAGATGTTTAACTGTTTGAAGTTTTGGAGTTAGGGTACGATCTGCGAAGACAATACCATTTCCACAAAATTCGTAGTCAGAAGGTCTATCATGCCAGTCACCACCATATGATAGGAATTCGCTACCATTTGGAAGTAGTTTGTAAATAGCTTGGTCAATGAAGTCCCAAATAAATCCACCTTGGTATTCTGGATATTTCTCTAAGTCAGTGTAGAGTTTCAATCCACCACCAGAATTACCCATTGTGTGCATGTATTCACATGAAATATAAGGTTTTTGAGGATTGTTAGTGAGGTATTCTTCAATATCAGCTGGTTTCGCATACATACGACTTTCGATGTCTGTAATGTAATCAAATTCACGACACCATGTAACACCTTCATAGTGAACTGGACGAGTATTGTCAACACTACGGAAGTAATCAGCCATGTCAGCAATATCTTTACCAGCATATGATTCATTACCACAAGACCAAATGATAACACTAGCATGGTTCTTATCACGTTGGAACATGTTATTGGCACGATCCAAACAAGCAGGCAACCATTCTGGTTCACTAGCTGGGATATTCCATGAAGGTTCGCTTAGACCAAGTTTTTGCCATGTACCGTGTGTTTCAAGGTTGGCTTCATCGATAACATAAAGTCCATATTCATCACACAATTCATACCAACGTGTTTGGTTAGGATAGTGAGAAGTACGAACAGCATTGATGTTATGTTGTTTCATCACTTTGATATCCCAAAGCATATCTTCTTCAGTGATACAACGTCCTGTTCTAGCGTTAAATTCGTGTCTGTTAACCCCTTTAAAGACAATTCTCTTACCATTCAAAAGCATGAGTGTATCTTTAATTTCAAAGTGTCTAAATCCAACTTTAACTGGAACGACTTCAACAACTTGGTCATCATCCAAAACATGAAGGGTCAAATTGTAAAGTTTAGGACTTTCAGCACTCCAAGGTTTGATTTTCAGATTTTCAAGACTTACAGATAGTTCACCGTCACCATTAACAGATGCATCACCTTCTGTAACGATGCCTTCATAATCTGAAAGAACATATTTAATTTTCTTATCTTCGTAATCACCAACAGTCTTCAAATCAATATCCAATTGACCTGCTTTTGTTTGGTAATCATAATCTCCCTTAACAAAGAGATCTTGAACGTGAACTTTTGGAATAGCATACAAGTAAACATCTCTGAAAATACCGTAAAGTCTCCAGAAGTCTTGGTCTTCCAACCAGCTTGCTGTAGAGTAACGATAAACAGCTACCGCCAACTTGTTATCACCTTCAACAAGGTAATCACTGATTTCAAATTCACTAGGTGTAAATGAATCTTCACTGTATCCTACGAAGTTACCATTGACCCATACAAAGATGGAAGTGGCAACCCCTTGGAATGAGATAAATACTTTTTTATTTTTTAATGCATCATTCAAGGTAAAATGTTTAACGTATGATGCAACAGCATTTGATTCTTGAGGAACTTGAGGTGGACGAAGGAATTCTTTACCATCCCAAGGATATTGGGTATTCACATATTGTGGAGAACCAAAACCTTGAAGCTCTAAATGACCTGGTACATTGATGAAATTCAAATCCGTTTCATCAAATTCTGTTTTATAAAAGTCTTTTAAAACCTGATTTGTATTCTGAGCATAGTGAATTTTCCATTTTCCATTAAGAGATTGTCTTAACTTCATCTCCCCTTCAGAAAATTCTGTAAGAGATTCAAAAAACTTATGATCTGAGTGAGCGTCAACAGTATTAACGCTAACAATCTTTGGATCGTTTAAGTAAGTTTGAATTTTTTCAGTCGTGTTCATAGATTATTCTCCTTTTTTGAAGGTAATAACTTCAGACAAAGCTTCTACCTTTTCTCCAACTTCTTGTTCAAGATGGAAAGCACTGAATTTTTCTGAATTAGTTACAGTGACAAGTACTGTGTCATCAAGACCATTTTTCTCAATAATTGGTGACCAGAACTCAAGAAGTTTTTGTCCAACTTCAACACGATCACCTTGTTCTACGTAACTAATGAACCCTTCACCTTTAAGTTTAACTGTTCCGATACCAACGTGGATAAGAACAATGACACCATCTTCACTTTCAATACCAACTGCATGGCGAGTAGGAAGAACTTGACGAATGGTACCACTAATTGGTGCAAAGACAGCTCCATCAGTAGGTTTAATGGCGAAACCTTTACCCATGCTACCTGAAGCAAAGTGTTCATCATTAACACTTGAGAGGTCAACCAAATGACCAGTTGTAGGGTTTACAAGAGATACGACGTTAGCTTTAACTTCATTTTCAGAAGTTGCTACGCTAAAGCGATGTTCCAATTCTTCGACGATTTCAGCGTGACGTGCTTCAGTCAAAGTGATTTTACGAGCAATAATGAAGGCTCCGATAAGCATTGCTGCTGCTGGGAAACCAAACATGCTAAGCTTAAAGATAGACTGTTGATGTGTTGTAATTGTTGATGCTGAGGCACCTGTTGTCATACCAGCAGCTACGGCAATTGTAGAAACAAGCCAGTTTGACATCGCACCACCAAGTTTATCAACAAGTGGACGAACTGACAAAGTAAGTGATTCATCACGGTGTCCCAATTTCCATTGACCATATTCTACTGAGTCAGAGATAATCATGAGGATAACAAGGAACACAAGAGGTTGTGGAATAAAGAAGAGTTCAGCAGCAGTCAAGATCATTGGAAGTGATGTTCCTGCAATACTAAAGATTCCGATACCACCGAGCATTACTGCAATACATCCATAGAACAAACGTTTACGGTTGAATTTACCAGCTAGGCTAGGGAAGAGTGAAACTGAAACCAAACCAACAACTGTATTCAATCCGTAAAGGATTGAGTATTTCCCTGGATCACCAAGGATAAATGTGAAGTAAAAAAGTTGAAGAGCATTAAGTGTATTAATACCAAGACCATAGAACCAATATCCGAGAGACAACCACATCAATTGGTCGTTTTTACCAAGAACTTTAAAGACTTGTTTAAGGCTAGTTTTTTCTTTGTTATCACGAAGTTTTGACTCAACTTCACGTGTACCAATACCAACAGCAATTGATGTAATCACACCAATGAGAGCAACGATAAATGCAAACCAGAACCATCCAGATTTATCTCCAGAGCCACTACTGTTCGTCATAGAGAAGAACAAAACGATTGGCATGATGGCAACACCTACAATATTGGCACCAATCGTAGAACCAATACGGGCAAAAGTTGCCATTTTTTCACGTTCATGACTGTCAAGAGACAAGGCAGGAATCATTGACCAGAAACCGATATCTTTAATTGAGTAGAAGACATCCATTACAAGGTAGATAATTCCGAAAAGTACAAGGTACAAGAAAGGATTTGTTTTATTCAAACCACCTAAATCGGTGAAGAGAAGCAACAAGGCGATAGAACTGATGATACCACCACCAACTACCCATGGTTTGAATTTACCATACTTAGTATGAGTGTTATCAATCATGTTACCGATCAATGGATCGATAAATACTTCCAAGATACGCAAAATAGCGATGATGTTAGTAATTAATAGTACGTAGTGACTATTTTGCTTTGGATCACCTGTGTTAAACAAGTGAGTTGTCACAAACATGATAAAGTATGTTGACAACGTTGCATAGAAGACGTCGTTACCAAAAGCACCAGCTGAATAGGATAGACGAGACTTCATTTGACCTTTAGATTTTCCCATTACGAAAACCTCCTGTTAGTTGTTTTTTGAATACGCTTACATTATATAAGTATTAGTTTAAATCGTCAATAGTTTTAGTGATTTTTTACTAAACTTTTACTAAAACATGATTATTTTGATGAATTAAAATATTGGAAACCGATTTCATAGCTTACACTATGACCCTCCTCCAAGATGATATCTCCAAAATCTGTATGATTAACGGCATCTGGGAGTGTTTGAGCTTCCATAGCTATAGCTTCTCGTCCTTTTGCCATTTTGCCTTTATCTCTCGCAAAGTAAATATTATCCTCTATAATATCCATAGTATAAATAACTAAACCATTTCTGTTAGAGAAGATTTCAATACCATCTCCGCTTTCTTTGTCATGCAAAATAGCTACTTCTTTCACATGATCACAAGTTTCCCCTCCAACTACAAAGGCATCATCAAAACCGTTATTTGCTTCAATTCGAGGTAGTAAGTCAGTTGTCTTTCTAAAGTCATAATTTGTTCCATCTACATTAATTTTTTGTCCTGTTGGAATTAACTCAGAATCCAACTCTAAACGATAGTCTGAATAGATTTGTAACTCATGACTTGATAAATCCTGTTTGTCACTAAGATTAAAGTAAACATGGTTTGTCGGATTAAAGACTGTTGACTCTGTAACATCGAAGGCTTCAAAGAGTATTGTTAAGCGGTTATTATTGTTAAGTCTATAACTAATAGAGACTGTAACATCACCAGGAAAGCCATCTACACTTGAATAAAGTCTTCTAACAAACTTTGTCTCAACATATTCATCATTCAGGTTTGTGACATAGTTCCAATTTTGAACCTGCATTCCCTTTGGACCGCCATGTAAACAGTTTTCTCCCTCATTCTTAGGAAGGCTATAAAGAACCATATTATGAGTATACGAAGCTTTCCCAATTCTTCCAGCAACCCTACCAATGGACTGGCAGGTACATAAATTATTCTTATAGTAATCCTCGTAATCACTGAAACCAAGTACTATATTTTTATGAGCACCAGTTTCCGTTGGAACCAAAAACTCCTGAAGTGTAGCACCTGTTGTGAGTGTGGAAATGACAACACCATTATTATTTTCCATTGAAATTTTACTGACATCGCCTGAATCAACTTTTCCAATAATTTCGCAGCTTATTTTCATATTATTTCCTCAAAAAACAAAGAGTACAATAATTATATATACTCTTTGACCCTTTGTTTATTATTTTAATTATCCTCGATCATCGTACCCTTTTGGATGGCTAGAATGCCATGCCCAAGCACTTGCGATGATTTTTTCGATGTTATCAAATTGTGGTTTCCATCCAAGAACTGTACGTGCTTTTTCAGATGAAGCAATCAATGTATCAGGATCACCAGGACGACGATCAGCTTTTTCAGCTGGAATTTCTTTACCAGTTACCTTACGAGCGGCTTCAAGAATTTGAAGGTTTGAGAAACCTGTTGATGAACCTAAGTTAAAGGCTGTAGATTCATTACCTTTACGAAGATATTCAACAGCAAGGAGGTGAGCATCAGCCAAGTCAAATGGGTGAACATAGTCACGAACATTTGTACCATCAGGAGTGTTGTAGTCATCACCAAAAATCATGATTTTTTCACGAACACCTTGAGCTACTTGAAGGATAATTGGAAGAAGGTGAGTTTCTGGACCATGGTCTTCACCGATAGATCCATCAGGTTTTGCACCAGCAACGTTGAAGTAACGAAGTGGCACATATTTAATACCATAAGCTTTATCAGACCACTTCATGATAGTTTCCATCATCAACTTACTTTCACCATATGGGTTGATAGGATTTTGTGGTGTTGTTTCAAGAATTGGAATTTCTTCTGGGATACCGTAAGTTGCTGCTGTTGATGAGAAGACAATGTATTTAACACCGCATTCGTTCATAACTTCAAGCAATTTAACCATTCCAGCTGTATTGTTATCAAAATATTTGAGTGGTTTTTCCATTGATTCACCAACCAATGAATAGGCCGCAAAGTGAATAACGGCATCAACATCAGGGTTTTCTTTGAAGACCTTTCTCATAAAATCTTGATCAGAGAGATCGCCTTGATAGAAAATAGCATCTGGATGTACGGCAGCACGATGACCTGTTACCAAACTATCTACTACTACTACTTTTTCTTGACCTTTTTCAACTAAGCGATCAACCATGTGAGAACCTATATAACCAGCTCCACCTAATACTAAAATTGCCATTTCTTATCTCCTTTCTTCAGAAAAAACAATTAATCAGCTAAATTTACAAAATCTACAAATGCTTTAAACTGATCTAAGCCTTCACTATTAGTCTTATAAACACCTGCATCTTCTAGTACACGAGCAAAGATATCTGCAACAGATTGGCGAACAACTTCTGTCACTTCCTCAGCCGTAACATTCGGATTTTGAGCTTTGAGTTCATCTGCCCATTCTTGGTGAATTGGAGCTACTTGATTGCCTTGACCCAATAGATAGTCTTCAACATCTTTAAGTTCTGTTTTCAAACGAGGTGGAAGAATGGCCAATCCCATAACTTCAATCAAACCAATGTTTTCTTTCTTAATATGTTGAACATCTTTATGTGGGTGGTAGATACCGTCTGGATGTTCTTCAGAAGTTTGATTGTCACGAAGAACCAAATCCAATTCAAATTTGCCGTCTTTTCTACGAGCAATTGGGGTAATGGTGTGGTGAGGTTGTCCATCAGACTCAGCCAAGACACCAGCTTTTTCGTCTGAATAACCACGCCAGCAATTTAAAATTTTGGTTGCAAGAGCAATAAGTCTTTCCTTATCTTCACTTCTTAAACGAAGAACTGACATAGGCCAATTAACGATACCAGTCTCAACATCAGAGTAACCATCAAAGCTAACTTTTTCTTTAATGCCTGCTACTTCCATTGGGAAGGTATGGCGACCACCTTGATAGTGTTCATGTGTAAGAATTGAACCACCTACAATTGGAAGATCGGCATTTGAACCTGCAAAGTAACCAGGAAATGCTTCAACAATTGATAGGAGACGACCAAAAGTCAATGGACTGATGTGCATTGGTTCGTGCTTACCATAAAAGAAGATAGAATGTTCATTAAAGTAAGCATATGGTGAATATTGGAAGCCCCAGTCATTTCCTTCCATTTGGAAACGAATAACACGGTGATTACTACGTGCTGGGTGATTGATGCGACCAAGATAACCTTCATTTTCCATACAAAGTTGGCATTTTGGATAATCAGAAGCTACCGCATTTTTAGCAGCAGCGATGGCTTTTGGATCTTTTTCAGGTTTTGAAAGGTTAATCGTAATTTCCAAGTCACCGTATTTAGTAGGTGCTTTATAAGCAATGTTTTGTGCAATAGCTTTAACTTTTACATAATCATTTCGTTTACTTTGTGCATAAAAGTCAGCAATTGCTTGCTCTGGGTCAGATTTATAAGTATCCCAGAAGTTACGATTGACAAGGCTAGGGCTCGGTGTAATCAAGTCCATGAGTTGAGCACCGATGATATCTTGTTCTTCATTAAGTTCACCTACTGAACCAGCTTTAACACCTGCTTGAAGCAACTGGTCTTTAAGGTCAATCAATTCAGAGCTATCTGTTTCAACATCAGCAACTCCTTCTCCAACCAAAGCAAAAACTTTGTTTGTCAAATAGATACGGTCCAATTCCTCATAATCACTATTTTCAATAACCAGAGTTACAAAAGTGTTTACTAAATTTTCAGCCATAATCTCTACTTCTTTCTCATTAATCAAGTACTCGTGAACCGCCAGCTACTTCAGCAATATAGAAGCTTGGTGCATAACCAACGACTTCTTCATAACGTTGACCAACTGCTTTTTTGAAATCTTCAACTTTATCTTTGTTTACTAACGCAATGGCACATCCACCAAATCCCGCTCCTGTCATACGAGCTCCAAGAACACCTTCTTGTTCCCATGCTGTGTGTGCCAAAGTATCAAGTTCAAGACCTGTCACTTCGTAATCATGTTCCAATGACACGTGAGAAGCATTCATAAGGCGTCCAAAGCCTTCCAAATCCCCTGATTCAAGAGCTTTACGGGCTTGAAGTGTACGTTGATTTTCAAGAACTGCATGGCGTGCACGTTTGATACGATTTTCATCTTTAATCAAGTAGCTGTATGCATCAAATGTCCAGAGGTCCAATTCACCAAGTGTTTGGATATCAAGTTTTTCTTGGAGTTCAGATACTGCTGTTTCACATTCAGCACGACGTTCATTGTATTTAGAATCAGCCAATTCACGACGTTTGTTAGTGTTCATGATAACAACAACATTGTCTTTAAGGTCAAGTGGTACCAAGTCATACTCTAAAGTATTTGTATCCAAGTAAATCGCACGTTGATCAGCTCCCATACCAATAGCGAATTGGTCCATGATACCAGAGTTAACGCCGATAAAGTCATTTTCAGTTTGCTTACCGATTTTAACCAAGTCAAGGCGTTCCAATTTAAGGTCATAAAGTTTTTCAGCAATAACACCAATCAACAATTCCAAAGATGATGATGATGACAAGCCTGATCCATTTGGAATGTTACCATAGATGTAAATATCCATACCTGAATCAATCGTATGACCAGCCTCTTGCAAGAAATGAAGAACACCTTTTGGATAGTTTGTCCAGTTGTGTTCTTTTTCAAAACGAAGATTTTCAAGTGGTACTTCGATGATGCCTTTATCCTCAAAGTTACCTGAGAAGAAACGCAAAACTTTGTCATCACGTTTGCGGGCCGCTCCGTAAGTACCTAGGGTAATGGCTGCTGGAAATACATGACCACCGTTGTAGTCCGTATGCTCACCAATCAAATTAATACGACCTGGAGAAAAGAAAGTATGTTCTGCTTCTACACCAAAAACTTCTTTAAACTTTTCTCTTAACTGTGATGTCTTCATAGGATGTACCTCGCTTATTCTTTTTTACACTAACAGTGTAACCCCTTTCACAAGGAAAATCAATATTTTTACTGTTTTTTTAGTAAAAAAATAGGTAAAATTTTAGAATTTATGATATACTTTGGATGAAAGGAGAACAATATGGCTACATTAAAAGATATCGCAAAATTGGCTGATGTATCAATCGCAACTGTTTCACGTGTTCTCAACCAAGATGAAAACCTCTCCGTTACTGAAGAAACCAGGCACCGTATTTTAACTGCGGCAGATGAAATCGGATATACCAAACATAAGAAAATCGGAAACTTGAAAAAAGAAAAACATCAAGTGGCAATTATCCAATGGGTAAGTGAGGAAGATGAGTTAGACGATCTCTACTACTACAACATTCGGCTTGGAATTGAAACAAGAGCCCATGAGCTAGACTACGAGATGCTTCGTTATTTCAATGACATTCCTTTTAGTCTCGCTGAAGAAGTCATAGGTATACTTTGTATCGGAAAGTTTAGTCGTGAACAGATTACTGAATTGGAATCATTGGGTAGATCACTGGTCTTTGTAGATAGTGATACCCTACTTCAGGGACATCCTTGTGTGACAACTGACTTTGAAAATGCTGTTCAAACGGCACTAAGTTATCTCACTGAGCAAGGGTGTAAGAGCATCGGTCTTTTAACAGGGCAAGAAAAAACAACGGATTCAACTGAAATCGTTCCGGAGCCTCGTTTACGTTCTTATCGTAACTACTGTATTGAAAAGAGCATCTATGACCCTCTTTTGATTCTTTCAGGTAATTTTACAGTTCGATCTGGCTATGACCTTTTAGCCTCTAAAATAGCAAGTGGTACACCCCTACCAGATGCCTACTTTGCAGCTAGTGACAGTCTGGCTATCGGTGCTCTTAGAGCCCTTCAGGAAAATGGCATTAATGTCCCAGAAGATATCCAGATTATCTCCTTTAATGACACCAGTCTAGCCAAACAAGTTTATCCGCCACTTTCTAGTGTTACTGTTTATACCGAAGAAATGGGACGAACTGCCATGGATGTCCTCAATAAACAAGTCTTGGCTCCAAGAGAAATCCCGACACTTACTATGTTGGGCACTAAACTGACTCTGAGAGAAAGTACGAAATAACAATCATTTAATAGACAAAAGGTGGTCGCCAACAGTTAGTTGGCAACCACTTTTCTTTTTATTTCATCTTCACACAAATAGCATCCCAGGCTTGGAGTTTGCCTTGGTCTGTAATTGGCTCTAATTCGGTATTTGCAATGACAACTTCTGCTCTTTCGAAATCATAACAGAAGTCTTGTTCTTGGTCCGATAGGTTGACTACAACCAGATAACTGCTATCTTTAGTTTTCCGAATGTAAGCAAAGACTTTGTCAGTTGTCTCCAAGAGTTCAAAGTCAGCATCTACCAACCAATCTTGAGTCTTACGAAGCTCTACGAGCTTCTGATATGTATAGAAAATTGATTCTGGATTGGCAAGGGCTGATTCAACATTTATGTCCTTATAGTTTGGATTAACAGGTAACCAAGTCTTATCCGATATGCTAAATCCAGCATTTTTAGACGTATCCCATTGCATTGGTGTTCGAGCATTGTCACGACCCACTTGACGGATTTGGTCCATGATAACTTCTATCGCTGCCCCTTTTTCGAGAGCTTCTTTGGCATAGTTGAGAGATTCAATGTCATTCAATTCTTCCAAAGTTCTAAAAGGATAATTGGTCATGCCGATTTCTTCACCTTGATAAATGTAAGGTGTTCCTCTCATCAGATGAAGGAGGATAGCCAAGGCCTTGGCTGACTTCTCACGATAGACACCAGTATCTCCCCACATTGAGAGAATACGAGGCAGATCATGGTTATTCCAAAAAAGTGAGTTCCAACCTTGTCCCAACTCTAACTCGGTTTGCCATTTATTAAAAATAGCCTTAAGTGCTGAAACATCCAACTCCTTCTCATACTCCCATTTAGGGCTATCTGGCTTATGCTGAAGTCCAATATGTTCAAACTGGAAAACCATGGAAAGTTCTTGATTATCTGGATTTGAATACTGTTTAGCAATTTCCGGTGTTGCTCCCCAGGTTTCACCAACGGTTAGAAGGTCGTGCTTTCCAAAGCTTGCCTGGTTCATCTCCTTGATATAATCGTGAAGTTTTGGACCGTTTGTATCAATCAGTTGATCTGGGATCTTACCAATCATATCAATCACATCCATGCGGAAACCACCGATTCCCTTATCAATCCAGAAATTCATCATGTCATAAACTTTCTGGCGCAACCGTGGATTTTCCCAGTTGAGGTCTGGCTGTTTCTTACTAAAGAAATGCAGATAATATTGGCCTGAGGTCTCATCATATTCCCAAGCGGAGCCACTAAAGATAGACACTAACTCATTAGGTTTGTCTCGCCAGATGTAGAAATCTCGTTCAAGACTTTCTGGATTATCACGCGCTTCGATGAACCATGCATGCTCATCAGACGTATGGTTAACCACCAAGTCCATAACAATTTGAATATCACGCTTCTTGGCTTCCGCCAAAAGCTCATCCATGTCACTCATGTCTCCAAAAATATCTGCAATAGCCTCATAGTTAGCAATATCATAGCCATTGTCATCCATTGGACTGTCATAGACAGGCGAAAGCCATAGGGCTGTAATTCCGAGTTTTTGAAGATAATCTAGCTTACTAGTAATTCCCTTGAGGTCACCGATGCCATCACCGTTTTTGTCCATAAAAGATTTAGGGTAAATTTGATAAATTGTAGCCTTGTGCCACCAGTATTTTTGCATGATTCTACTCCTCGTTTTTATTATCATCGTGAGTCTGATAGTTCTATTTTACGTTTTTCTAGAAGTTATGCAAGCGATTTCTTTTGTTGTTTAAAACATTTCAATGACCTATATTCCAGACTCCTTAAACTTTTGGTAATATTGAAAAATAATAGAGTTGAAATGTAAGGTTAGCCTTTGCTTATTTTAACAATACAAAGAAAACGATGGTTAATATCTTAACCATCGCTTTTTACTTTTTGGGCAAGACCATAACAAAGCGCCTCCCCGTAGAACTTTTTTCAAATCTATAGCTAAGTTCCTCATGCTCTAAAAGGTATTTGACTACAAAAAGGCCTAATCCTCCTTCTTTCTTAGACTGAGCTTTAGTTGAAATATTTTCTTTAGATACACTCGTATTTTCAATGACAAAATCAGTTCCTTCATTTTCTAAACCTATTCGAATCACTCCACCCTTATCAGAATGCTTGACTGCATTACTGATGATATTTGAGAGAACCAATTTCAAAATAGGTAAATTCATGAAAATACTAGTTACCGGAAGATAATTGTCAATTGATAGGGAGCGATTCTCAACCAACACTTGATTTTGAGTGAGTATGCGATTTACCACATCATCTAACTGAATCCACTCCTTATCACCACCTAATTCTTGAACAGAAGATAAAGACAGGATTTCTAGGACAATCTGGTTCATCTCATCGACGATGTCAAGAGAAACTGATAGGTAGCGGTCCCGATCCTTGTAGCGACCAATTTTATCTCGCATATTTTCTAGGATAATCTTCAAGCTGGCCAGAGGCGTCTTGAGCTCATGCGAGGCCCCCCGTAGGAATTCCACCTTCATCTGCTCCAACTTCAGATTTTCCTGTTTCTGCTGCTCTAGATTGTCGATCACCTCTAGGAGATGATGATAGAGGTCGTTGATCTGTTGCTTAAGGACACCAATCTCATCCTGCGAGTGAATAGGAAGACTGGCTGTCCGATCCAGCCGCTTCATCCGCTTGGTCATCTGCTTGATCTCAAGGATTGGAGCAGAAATCATGCGGGCATAGAGATAGGAGGCAATCAGCGATAGAACAAAGGAAGCAAGGAGACTATAGGGAAGAAAGCCCAGACTGATGTCCCGCGCTTCCTTTTGCGAATCGACGGTCGCTAAGAATTGCAAGGTTAAGTCTTTCCCTTCCTTGGTCTGAATCTTTCGCTCTTCAATGACCAGGGAATTATTCTGGCTGTCAGGGTTCACGAGCAGGTCATCCTTGACCTCTAGGGCATTTTGTTTTTGCTTTCCTTTGATAGACACCTTGATATCATTGGTCTTGGAATAAAGGTCGATGACCGACTCAATGGTCCCTTCTTCCTGGCCCTGGAAACTCTTAGCCAGAGCTTGCGATTTCTTCAAAATCGTCTGGCGCTGGGACTCGATATAGGTCGATGGAAAAATAAAGTAAACCGAAGCATGTAGAAGAATGACTAAGCTACTAAAAAGGGCAAAGGTAATCAGAAAGATTTTTGCAAAGATACTCCGTTTGGTCATGGTCTCTCCAATTTATAGCCGACATTGCGTACCGTAACGATACAGTCCAGCTCTAGTTTTTTTCGTAGTTCCTTGATATAGACATCGATCACCCGATCAAAAGGAATCTCCTCCGTCTCCTTCCAGACGGCATCGAGGATCTGAGAGCGAGTCCGGGCCTTGCCTTCATGCTGGAGCAGGTATTCCAAGATTTCCAACTCCTTGGCATTCATGGAGATGGCTTGCCCAGCTAGGCTGGCTGTGTAGCTCTCAAAATCCACCTGTGCCTCTCCATAGGTGAAGACCCGTGAAGGCTGAAGCTTTTTAAAAATAGCTTCGATACGGACCTTCAAGAGGGACAAGGAGAAGGGTTTTTCCAGATAGCCATCTGCCAACTCTCCAAAGGCTGTCAACTTATAGTCCTCGTCATGGAAGGCCGTTAGCATGAGGACAGGGACTGAGCTGGTCTTCCGGATGGTCTTGAGTACTTCCAAGCCATTGAGGATAGGGAGCTGGATATCCAGCAAGACCAGATCTGGCGCCTCTCTGTGAAAGAGGTCCAGGGCCTCCTGCCCATCGCCTGCTTCAAAGACCTCATAGCCACATTCCATGAGATAGTCGCTCATCCCTTCGCGAATCAGGACTTCATCTTCTACGATTAGTATCTTCATACATTATCCTTTTAATCTATATATGGTCTCTTTCTTCCATTATACCGTTTTTTATAGGTGCAGCAAACTTATCATTCAACATCAACTAAGAGGTCCTTGGGTTTCTTGTGAAGAAGCCAGCGAGAAGAAATCAAGGATACCAAGCTTAAAATAAATCCACCGACTAGAATGACTACCAAAAGTTGCTTAGGTTGGACTGTCATGTGAATCTGAGTTAGAGTCTTACTGAAGCTTTCTGCCTCAGCCCCTCCACCAAGATTTGCAGCTAGAGATTCTTTGGTCATTTGCTTATTGATACCTTCTGTTACATTGGAAAGGACTGTATTACCAACTTTTTCGGCAAAGAAACTAGCTAAACCATATGACAAAAGAAAGGCTGGTAAGGCAATCATCAGCAATTCTATTAAAAATTGACCCGCAACCTGTGTCTTTTTAAGTCCCAAGGCCAAAAAGATACCAACTTCTCTACGACGAGCATTTAACCATAAAATTAACAGAAGGGTTAGCAATAAACTTGTAAAAATGAGACTTCCAATAAACATACGGTTTGCCACACGATACATCCCAAGAATAGATTTCTGTAAAGCAGGGTAATTTGACGAGCTCTTAACAAGATCGTAGAGGGACCAGTTAATATTCAACTTTTTAATCTTTGCTATCAAGGAATCAAGATTTTGATCGCCTTTAGCAAAGAAAGTGGCATCCTCATAAGTGGCAGTTTCTACAGTATTACCATAGAGTTTTGCTACTGTGTCTAGATCAGTGATGAGGGTGTTTTCATACAACTCCTGAGCATAGGTAACGGCTGCTTTATTTTGACCAGAAAATAAACCTTTGATAGTCACTTCTACTGTTTCATCAGCCCTTTTTTCGTTATCAGCGTCATAGAGATTAGATTTAAGCTTTACTTTATCTCCTACATTAAGACCATTCTTTTTAGCTAAATCTTCGTGCATCAAGATTTGATTATGATCCTTATCGGATAGATGTTCTCCTTCAACTAGTTTATAAGCACCTGAAACAAATTTGTCTTCTTTTGATGAGTCATTGACTCCTGTCAACATCAAGGTAGACTTAAAATTTTTAGCACGTTCTGGAGACTGATTTTGTAGCGTTTGCTCTGTTTCGATAATCTCATAATCTAGTAAATCACCAATACCATTTATCCGTTTTATAGTCGAAACAATCCCTTTAGTCTCACTAATCTTTTTAATATCTTCTCCCTTAAGATTTCCAGCCCCACGAGGAGTTCCAGGATTCGTGTTACGATTAATCTGCATTGAAAAACTATTGGTAATTGACCCTAGACTCTTGGACGCAGCTTCTTGGGTTGCACTTCGCATAGCAAGTCCTAACAAACTAAGAGTACTCATCAAAAGAATAATAATTAACAGTAATAGTGACTTTGACCATTTTCGTGTAATATATGCAAAAGCGTTTCGAAACATAAGAGTCCTTTCTTTATTTTTTCTTTTCTATGAGTTGTTTCTTCTTCAACTCTAAAACCACATCAGATGCCTGAGCAACTTCCTTACTGTGCGTAACAACTATGACACATTTTTGGCGATCTAAGGCCATTCTTTTAAGGATAGCAATAATATCCTTCGCAGTTTCCTCGTCTAGATTTCCTGTCGGTTCATCTGCTAAGATAATTGGAGCCTCTGAAACCAAAGCCCGCGCAATAGCTACACGTTGTTGTTGCCCACCTGAAAGTTGCAGGACATTTCGATTAATTTGTTTTTCATCTAATCCCAATTCAGAAAGTATCTTCCTATCGGCATTTTTATTAACAAGTCGTACATTTTCTAAAGGTGTAAGATAATCAATGAGATTGTAATTTTGAAAAACAAGCGCAACATGGTGTCTACGATGATAACTAGAGCCTTTTTTCTTGATATTTTCTCCATTAAACAAGACCTGCCCCTTCTTGGGATAATCAAGACCTGCCAAAAGGGAAAGTAAGGTCGATTTTCCCGCTCCAGATTGCCCAATAATACTATAAAATTTACCTTTCTCGAAACGATAATTCACTTTCGAGAGGATAGCTTCACTTTTATTTTGATAACTATACGTAACATCTTTGAGTTCTAACATAGTGTTCCTTTCTCCTTAACTCATATTAGATAAGATTTCTTTTGGAGTTTTACGCCAAATGAGACCTGTTGTCACACCGAGCGATAATATTACCAAGACTAGAAGACTTAGATAAGATTGGCCTAAAGGTAGTCCCTGAGGTATTTGATCTAATAACTGAAGAGCCTGCTGCTGTCCTTGCTGTCCTATAAATTCTTGCAAAAACAGTCGACTTAGTAGCCGTCCAATAGCAAGGGCAGGTAGCAAAGACATAAGAGACACCAACAATATCTCCATAAGAAATTGAGCAAAAATGCGTCCCTTGCTCTTCCCAATTGCTAAAAGAATACCTATCTCATGATTTCTCTCACGCGTCCATAGTGCCATTAAAAATGAGAGGATCCCTGCTCCTGTAACAATTAAACTAATCATCATCGTTCTGACGATTCCTTGTAGCGCTTTAGACGATTCCTTCAAGGAGTCAAAAGCCTTACGGTCCTCGTCCAAACGTAGACGATACCAATCGATATCTAATTGTTCTACTTGTTTAATGACTTGGTCGATCCTATCTGGATTCTTAATACCAAAGGATAATTTTGTCACTAACTTATCAGTCAAATTAAGCAGCTGGCTAGAGTCCTCATAATGGAGGAAGACTTGATTTTCACTTAAATCTGAGGACATTCCAGTAAATGTCTCCTCCTTCTTGCCAGAAAAAATACCAACGATATCAAAGCTCATTTTCTTAGCTCTATTTTCAGTCCCCTGAAAATTGGACAAGGTCAGCTTGTCTCCGACGCTTAGCTTATTTTTCCTAGCAAGCGATTCATGAATCAAAATTTGCCTTTTAGCAGATATGTGCTTCCCCTTAATGAGTTGAAAAGCACCACTCCTAAAATCAACACTTTGGCCTGTTTCCTTAGTAAAAGTGGCTCCCAAGGCTTGATTAGCCTCATTATCAAGATCATCACGTTCCACCGTTTGTTTTCCTGTAACTACCTTCTTATCGATAAGTCGCACCGGACTTACATATTGAGGTATCGTTGAAATCACATCAGATAGATGACTAATCTTTGCCCCCTCTTTCCAGGAAAAGGCACTCCCTCTTTCTTTACTTACCAGATCAAAACTTGCCCCACTTGACTTCCTGATTTGTGCCTCCATTCCTCCACCAACTTGCATAAGAGAAAAACAAAAATACAAGCAAGATAATATCAAAAATAAAATAAGAAAAAGGATAAAATTCCGCGTTTTTTTGCGGAAAATATAAGCAACTGCCTGTTGTAAGAGAATCATCTTCCACCTCCATTTAAGACATTGGCCCTCAGCTACACCAAAGATAAATGAGGACTCTTCATTTTTCTTATCCTAATTATAGACGACAAATGTGAAACCTTTATGAAATTAAATATTCTAATTATGATTGACTTTAAACTCTTTTTCTCCAACAAATCGACTTTCGCCAATAGCATTTACCTCAGGCATTTGATATAATTTTCCTCAGAGGTATTTTTATTTATGAAGAAACAAGCTTTTAGTTCTGAACAGTATTTGAATCTGCAACGCGACCATATTTTGGAGCGTATTAACCAGTTTGACGGGAAACTCTACTTGGAGTTTGGTGGTAAAATGTTGGAGGATTTCCACGCTGCTCGTGTCCTTCCTGGTTATGAGCCTGACAATAAAATCAAGCTCCTTCAAGAGCTCAAAGATCAGGTTGAAGTGGTCATTGCCATCAATGCCAGCAATATCGAGCACTCTAAGGCTCGTGGTGACCTTGGCATTTCTTACGACCAAGAGGTCCTTCGTCTGATTGATAAATTCAACGAGCTCAATATCTATGTGGGTTCTGTTGTTATTACGCAGTATTCAGGTCAACCTGCAGCCGATGCTTTCCGTAACCAATTGGAAAAAAATGGCATCAAATCTTACATCCACTACCCAATCAAGGGCTATCCGACGGATATGAACCATATCATTTCTCCTGAAGGTATGGGAAAAAATGACTATATCAAGACTAGCCGTAACCTTATCGTCGTTACTGCTCCTGGTCCTGGTTCTGGTAAATTGGCGACATGTATGTCTAACATGTACCACGACCAAATCAATGGCATCAAATCAGGTTATGCAAAATTTGAAACCTTCCCAGTTTGGAATTTGCCACTTCATCACCCAGTCAACTTGGCCTATGAAGCTGCCACTGCCGACCTTGATGATGTCAATATGATTGACCCATTCCACTTGGAAACTTATGGCAAAACTACGGTAAACTACAACCGTGACATCGAGATTTTCCCAGTCCTCAAACGTATGCTTGAGCGCATCCTTGGTGAGTCACCTTACGCTTCACCTACAGATATGGGTGTTAACATGGTTGGTTTTGCCATTACGGATGATGAGGCAGCCAAAGAAGCTTCTAAACAAGAGATTATCCGTCGCTACTATCAAACCGTTCTTGATTTCAAAAATGAACGTGTTTCCGAGACTGCTGTCAAGAAGATTGAGTTGCTCATGAATGATCTTGGTATTACTCCTGAAGATCGCCAAGTGGTTGTTGCAGCACGCGCTAAGGCTGAAGAAACAGGTGGTTCTGCCCTTGCCCTCGAATTGCCAAATGGTCAAATCGTAACTGGTAAGAATTCAGAACTCTTTGGTCCAACAGCGGCAGCTTTAATTAATGCAATCAAGACTTCTGCAGGTATTGATAAGGATACTAAACTTATCGAGCCTGAAGTGGTTAAACCTATCCAAGGTCTGAAAATTGACCATCTGGGTAGCCGTAATCCTCGTCTCCACTCCAACGAAATCCTTATCGCCTTGGCCATTACAGCTGCCAACAATGCGGATGCGGCGCGTGCCATGGAGGAACTTGGTAGCCTCAAAGGTTCTGAAGCTCACTCAACAATCATTCTTACCGATGAAGACAAAAATGTTCTTCGTAAGCTCGGTATCAATGTGACCTTCGATCCTTACTATCAATACGACAAATTGTACCGTAAGTAATTCATGATTTAAAACAAGAAAGACCTCAGTTTTACCAACTGGGGTCTTTTCGAAATCACTTTAGCTGGAGAAAGAAAAAAGGGAAGCTCTATCGAGTTCCCTTTTTGATAACCCACTCTTTCGTCTCGACCCGTTCCCGATGAAAAGGGAGTGGCCTAGCATTATTATGAAAAAGTGAGTTAAAGGTATCAAACAGAGGGCTAAGCCACTCCCGATTCTAATCAGCCTACGATTTCTAACTTGAGAAAAGGTAAGCTAAAAAGCAAAATTATAGTAGATAGGACAGCAACAAGTGGGAGGTAACGACCTCCAACAAGATAAAGTAACAATGGCGCTATCGCTATAAAGCGATTTAGAAAATTACTAGTAACACGGACAATTTGCCCATCCTCCACCGTAATGGTGTTAGACTTGTAACCCAATTTTCCGACACTCAAACGAGCTTTTGACGATGGTAGGGAAACGCTCACGTCTTCCACTCCAGAAACGGTCCCCACAAGACTAGTGTCTACGCGAATAGGACTCTTTCTAGCTACCTTGCTCGCTTCAATTGTTATACTAGCCACTAGCCATCTCCTTTTCCTATCTTTTCATTTATAGTATACACCTTTTGAAACGCTTACACAAGGGAAATGACTGTTAAATCAAGATTTCTTGAAAATTTCTGTTGTTTTCAATAGTTCTTAAACCGCTTTGAGGGACTTTGGAAATATTGGTTTTTAAATAGTAAAAAGGGCTCAGTCCTATCTAATACAGAACTGAACCCTTTCCTATAACAATTTGTCTATCCTGTTGGGATAAGTGCCTGAGGGGGATAATATTCCTATACGGGAATGGTGCCACTTTCCCTACAAAAGACCAAATTTACTTAGGCTAATCCATGAACATAAGCATCTACTGCTACGATTGCTTGGGCAATATCAGAGGCTTTCACTTCAAATGGCATTTGATGGATAGTTTCTCCTTCAATAGTCGCTTGTTGACCAACCTTGAGAAGATCTTCATAGCTTGCATTTTCAAGATGCATTTCTTTAAGAGTAGTTGGCATTCCAATTTGTTGATAGAAGCGAATGTATTTATCCAAAACTTCTTTTGGACGATTTTCTAAGAACAATTGCACAAGAGTTCCGTAGGCTACTTTTTCACCATGAGTCAAATGGTGAATATCGCCAGTGAGAGCTGTGAAACCATTATGGATGGCATGAGCAGCAGCCAAACCACCACTTTCAAATCCAATACCACTAAGAAGGGTATTAGCTTCAATAATATTTTCTAGGGCAGGCGTTACCACTTTAGCTTCACAAGCGGCCATGGCTTGTAGACCATCTGCAAAAAGAATCTCTTCACAGCGTTCAGCAATGGCAACCCCTGCTAGAGTTTGGTGTTTACCTAGCATAGTTTTTCCGTTGGCTTGCATAACTGCTCGAGCTTCTACCCAAGTTGCTAAGCCATCTGCAATACCAGATGCTAACAAACGTTTTGGTGTTTGAGAGATCACTTTACTATCCACCAAAACCAACTCTGGGTTCTTAGAATAGAAGATATAGCGCTCAAAGGCACCCTCGTCAGTATAGATAACAGACAAAGCTGAAACTGGAGCATCTGTAGATGCGATAGTTGGGGCAATAACAACTGACGATTGTAGAAGGTCTGCAATAGCTTTAGCACTATCGATAGTCTTACCACCACCGAGTCCAATAACTAAATCACAGTCTTCTTCTTTGGCTAGGCTGACCACACGATTAATTTCATTATCCGATGCTTCTCCATTAAAGAAGACTGGTACAACTGTGAGTCCATTTTGAACAAGGTATTCTTCGAAACGTTTACCTACAATATCATAAACTACTGAGTCACATAGTAAAACAGGATGAGTTCCCAATTCTGAAATGGCTTTTGCATTTTCAAATAAGGCATTTTCACCTTGAATGTAACGTGACGGACTTGCAAAATTTCTCATGTCTTTCTCCTTTGACATAAATGTATTATATAGAATCGGTTAAATGGACCTATTCCTATCTTATGCAGGGCTAAATCCTTTTAAGAGACTGTCTATCTTTTGTAGTCAGTACATTATACTGGTCTTGTTTATCATCTAATCGCTACTCTTCTTCTGGGTAGACCAAGCCCCAGTCTTTGCGGAGTTGAGTCATAAGTTCCATAACATCTCGGCTGTAATTGAGGTAGGTATGATCATCCTCGCCTGCAACAGCTGCTTCCATGTCTAGGACCTCATACTGGAGGGCTTTGGCGGTTGCTCCTGCCTCGATGACTTCTTGTGAGCCATCTTCTGTATAGGTGATGACCGCCTTTTGCCCACGTGGGTACTCGTAAAGTTCGATATAACCCTTGTCATAAGCAATGGTGCCACGTTTAGGTTGTTTAGCATGAAGACTCAGTGTCACCGTCGCCATTTCCCCTTCTGCATTGGTAAGGAGAATACCCGCTTGCTCATCAACACCAGTTGGAGCTAATTTGACCTGTGAAACCATCTCTGTCGGTTGTGAGGTCATAAACCAACGCACGAAGGATAGGGCATAGACACCGATATCAAGTAGGGCACCACCAGCTAGATTACGATTGAAAAAGCGGTTGGTCATGTCATATTCTTTATAAGAACCAAAGTTCATCTGGATAACCTTGAGAGGCCCTAGCTTACCACTTTCCACGATTTCAGATAGTTTTCGATAGATAGGCATATGAAAAATGGTCATGGCTTCTGCCAGTTTGACATGATTTTCTTCGGCGAGTTGGATAGCTTCTGCCAATTCCTCACTATTTAAGGTAATAGATTTTTCACAGAGGACGTGTTTACCTGCTGCGAGTGCCTTGCGAAGAAAATTGATATGCGTATTGTGAGGCGTTGAAATGTAGATAATATCCACTTCAGGATCTTTAAACACTTCATCAATCTCTTGATAAACCTTTTCAATGCCGTATTTTTCAGCGAAGGCAACACCCTTATCATAGGTGCGATTTGCAACGGAATAGAGTTTACCACCTAGAGCCTCTAAAGCCTGTGCCAACTCATTGGCAATAACACCCGTCCCAAGAGTAGCCCATTTATACTTAATTTGATTTGTCATAATTTTCCTTTATTCTATTTTTGAATAGTCAATTCATTAATCTGAGATAAGATTTCAACCTCACTCGCTCCTGCCTGAAGCAAGGCTGCTGCCGCATAAGCCCCCTCAATGAGAGGCACCTGTTGAATGAGAATTTCCTTGTCAGAAAATTCTTCAAGCATTTCCAAATTCATACGAGCACTACCCAAGTCGTAAAATGCCAAGAGTCTGTTAGCTGGCTGACTATCCACAGCCACTTGCACATGGTCGAAACTTGAACCCAAACCTCCATCTTCCAGACCACCTGTAGCTGTCAAAGGGATATCTGGAGCGACCTCACGAATCAGACTCACCAAACCTTTAGCAATATCAGCAGAGTGAGATACAATCACAATTCCAAGTTCTGGCATATCCTAGCCCTCCGATTCTAGCAAGGCTTTGAAGAGTAGACCAGACGAATAAGAGCCTGGATCAATGTGACCAATTGAACGCTCACCGACATAAGAGGCACGCCCCTTTGTAGCCGCAACTTCCTTGGTTGAAAGAACAGCTTGATCAATGACATCAATGGTGAGTTGGCCTTGTTTGACAGCTTCAACAACTGGATGCCAAACATCCACCATGGTCTTTTCACCAGCTTGTGCATGACCACGTTTTTTAATCATCTCGAGACCTGCCTCAAGCACACCTGCCAAATCCTGACCAGCTTGTTCAGCCTTCATCATGCCCATAAAGGCAGACCCATAAAGCGGACCTGAGGCACCACCAACCTTACTAATCAAGGCCATTGAGACTGCCTTAAATACTTCTGCTGCACTTTGTGGTTCCGTGCTCTTAATAGCTTCAACGGCTGCTGCCATACCACGCGCCAAGTTAGCACCATGATCACCATCTCCAATAGGACCATCTAATTCAGACAAGTGGTCTTTTTCTGCTTCAACTTTTTGGTCAAAGTCTTGCATCCATTTTACTGCAACTGTTTTATCCATAATATACCTAATTTCTAGTTCTCACGTCAGACTACCAAGCAATAGTCTTAACTGGACTCTCCAAAGCCTCAAGCCAAGCCTCATCTTCAATCTTCATCAGAGTCAATGAGAGGCCTGCCATATCAATAGATGTCATGTAATTACCTAACTTTTTATATGCCACATCTAGTCCGGCATCTTCAAGAATGCTTGCTACATCATTAGCAAAGACATACTGCTCCATGAGAGGTGTCGCACCCATACCATTGATGAGAAGGGCATAGCGTTCACCTGACTTAGCATCAAAAGCTTCAAGGAGCTTACCAGTCAATTCTTCAGCTAACTGTCGAGAAGGTTGCATAGACTCCTTGCGATAGCCTGGTTCACCATGGATACCAATACCGTACTCTATTTCATCCTCTGCTAGGACAAAACCAGGCTTGCCGACCTCAGGAACTGTCGCACCGCTAAGGGCCAAACCAATAGTGTGGATATTAGGAACAATCTTGTCAGCCAAGTCTTTGATTTCAGCCAGAGACTTACCTTCGCGAGCCGCATGACCTAGGATCTTATGCACGAAAATGGTACCTGCAACCCCACGACGACCTTGAGTATAGAGGCTATTTTCCACAGCAATATCATCGTCCACAACGACACTGGCAACCTCGATACCTTCCATCTCAGCCAATTCTTGAGCCATCTCAAAATTCATGATGTCCCCAGAATAATTTTTAACAACCATGAAGACACCAGCCCCTTGATCTGCTTCCTTGATAGCTTCCAAAATTTGATCAGGTGTTGGTGATGTGAACACTGCACCTGCGATGGCTGCTGAAAGCATACCATCACCCACAAAACCAGCGTGGGCTGGCTCATGACCACTTCCACCACCAGAAATGAGACCAACTTGACCAGCAGCCTGCTCATTTCTTACAATGATGTCAAAGCCGTCAACACGATGCACCAAATCACTGTGAACATAAGCCAAACCATCTAGCATCTCTGTCACAACATTTTCAGGTTTATTGATAATTTTTTTCATGAAATTGTCTCCTTTTCAAAGGTATCATCTATTTGCACTTACATTTGTTCCCTTCTTTAATTGCTAAGACCCCTATAAATAAAGGACTGCAAGGCTTTTTGAGAAAGGTAGCGTAAAAATATGTAAACGCATACATTTTATAATTTAATTGTAGCATTTGCCTCTACCAATAGCAAGGCAAAAGGCAAGCCCTCCATTTTCCTGCCCCCTATCATTAAGTAGAAGAAAAATCTCATAGAAAGTCCTATTTTAGTCGTCAAAGCTATTGAAAAACCACCATTCAAGCCTTATAATGGAATGACGAATTAAGTGATAAGGAGGTTCAAATGACCATCGATTTTCCAAGAGAGACAGAAATAGAAACCAAAAATGAAATGGATGCCGTCCTTCAGGCAGGCCGTGTCCTTATGGAGAGCGGTGCCGAGATTTACCGTATCGAAGACACCATGGGGCATATGGCCAAGTCTCTTGGTATCAGAGACTTCTCCACTTACGTGGTCAATCGAGGAGTCATGATTTCTGGACTCAACCGCTCAGGTCTTAAAGAGTCTCGTGTCCTAGCTACCTCAGTCCCGTCTATCCATCTAGGTAAACTAGAGGAAGTAAACCGCCTGTCTCGTGAACTGGCAGAACAGCCAAATCAGCCTGTTTCTAGCATTTTCCAAAAGCTGAAAACCATTGAGCAGAAGACTTTCTATCGTCCTTTAGAGGATATTATAGCCTGTGTCATTGGTGCAGGGAGCTTCTCGCTAGCTCTTGGAAGTAGCTGGATTGATGGGACTGCTGCGGCTATATCGGGGCTTTTTGTGGGGATTGGTATGCAACTCTTTTCCCGTTTTATTCATACCAGTTTCTTGCAGATTATCCTCTCTAGTGCCATTGCCGCTTTATCAGCTAATATTCTCTATTATTTGGGTATCGGGCAACATCGTAGCGTGATTATTCTGGGCACCTTGATGATTTTGATTCCTGGGGCCTACTTTGTAAATGCCATTCGAGAATTCACCCAGAACAACTACTATAGCGGTCTAGCACTGATGTTGTCAGGGGTCTCCACTTGTCTATCTATCTCTGTCGGTGTTCTTGCCATGATTTCCATTCTTCCCTTTGCGGAACAGTTATCAGGTATGTTCTCAACACCGTCAACCTCATGGCTGGGGGTCTTGATTCAGACCTTCATGGCAGGACTAGGGACAGCAGCCTTCTCCGTGCTTTACCGAGTGCCTAAGAAATACTTCCTAGACCTTGGGACCCTAGGTGCCGGCTCATGGCTCCTCTACCTCTTGATTTGGAATAATACCCATCACGAGGTCCTCGCCATCCTCTTCCCAGCCCTATTAGTCACTATCACCTCACGCTTTTTGGCCCACTACCGTAGATGTCCAGCTACAGTCTTCCTAGCCTCAAGCATGTTCCCACTCATCCCAGGGATGAGCTTCTACCGTGCTGTCTACTTCCTCTTGATCGGAAATGCAGACCTCGGCCTCAGCTTCCTACGAGCTTGTTTCCTGGCCTCCTTTACCATCGCCATCGCCGTCAGTTTGACACAACAAATCCCTAGCCGCTATTTTGTACTAGGGAAGAAGAAATAAATTGTTAAAAGCCATTGGTTTTGTATGCCAGTGGCTTTTTTGGTGGCGTTCTAAAATCAGTGGATAGCATATTATGAATATCAAAAATACCCTACTCAAGGATCTATCCGCTGCTAACTTAAAGCAAATACATCATTAACTCTCTTTAATGAAAGTTTATCATTCATATACTATCAGTTTTGTTTAGAGTAGAGTTGGAAAGAGTTTATACAAAAATAAAAACGCTTACACAATTCTTTGATTTTATTAAAATGTGATGATAAACTTGATATGTAAGTAATAGAACCATAATACTAACTTAATTTTACTCATGAGTTAACCATATCCTTGCTACTATTATTTAGTTTTATGAAAGGAGCATTATCATGGAAAAGAAAGTATACTTTAAACTTCACAAAGTAAAAAAGCAATGGGTAACCATTGCAGTAACTGGTCTAGCTCTAGGACTTAGTTTTGCAAGCTTGGGCTATGTGTCCGCAGCTGAACAGACTCACTCCACCTCAGAACCAACGGTTGAAAACAGCATAGAAGAAAATGCAATCGATGTCATAAGCCCGTCAACTAATGAAGTCACTACTAAACCAGAGGAAAACAAATCTTTAGTCACAACAAATTCAAGTGAAATCATCACTGAAACTACTTCTACTGAATCTAAACAAAGTGTCACTGATGCAGCTACTTCAGACATAGGTACTTCTGAAATTAACTCTCAACAAGCTCTTCGTTCGGAAGTCTCTACTGTTACTAGCAGTGAAGTCGTAAGCTCTGAAACATCACATTCTGAAACAAATGCAGCCCATGAAGTAGAAGAAAGTCCCGTAATATCCGGCGGTCATTACACTAGCGATGATCAGGGCAACTGGTACTATATTAAGGATGGGAAAGCACTTACTGGTATGCAAAATATTGATAATGTGAATGTCTACTTCGATGCCGATGGTAAGCAAGTCAAAGGAGACACCCGTCACGTTAATGGATCAACATATCACTTTGAGAAAGATAGTGGACAACTTACCCGTAGTGCTTTTGCATCTGATAAGAATGGAAATTGGTACTATTTAGGCCAAGATGGGAAAGCACTTATCGGTAAACAAGTTATTGACAATATACCACTCTACTTTTACCCTAATGGTGTCCAAGCTAAAGATGCCTTTGTCGTACTAGATGGAAATTCCTATTATTTTCAAAAAGATACTGGCCAATTGGTTCGTGACCGTTTTTGGTCGGATGACGACGGCAACTGGTACTATAGTGATAAAGAAGGGAAACTTCTAACAGGCGAACAGACTATAGATGGCTTCGACATGTATTTCTACCCAGACGGTGTTCAGGCCAAGGGTGAAATCGTTACAATAGGTATCGAACCCTATTACTTTGATAAGGATAGTGGTCATAAGGTTATAAATACCGACATCACTATTAATGGAAAAACTTACCACGCAGAAGCTAATGGTCTTTTGATTGAAACTGAACAGAAACTTCCTCAACGTCCACTTGTTTCTGGTGGCCATTTCCAAGAAGATTCCTCAGGCAACTGGTACTATTACACCGCAACAGGAGAGAAACTAAAAGGATGGCAAAATGTAGATGGAGTAACTCTTTACTTTGACGAAGAAGGTCGTCAAGCGAAAGATGGGGAAAGAATCATTGACGGCTCCCATTACTATTTTAGTCACTATTCAGGTGCTGTAAAAACCAACTATTGGCATACTTGGTCTATTGAAATCAGAAGACAGGAACCATTTGCTAAAACGTATTACGAATATTATGGTTCTGATGGTCGACGTTACTATGGATGGCATCGAGTTGGCGATCAACTTTATTATTTTGATCATACTGGTCGAGTTGAAAATGGTCTTACTATCTTCAAAGGACAAAACTACCTCTTTGATAATCATGGAAAATTGGTAAAAGATGCCTTTTATATTCAGTCATTACGTGTCTTTGTTGGAACTTTAAATACTAGCTATCGCTCCAATAAATTTGGCCAAGTACTAACCGGAGAACATCATATTAATGGTGATGACTACTATTTTTCAAATTCTGGTTCACCAGTCACTGATATAGTCGAAAAAGGAGGCAAGGACTATTACTATTTTGAAGGCAAACTTCTAAAAAACTATCTCGGACCTTTACTCAAACGTCAGGAACTGGATTATGATGCATACTACTCTGGCATCGTAGGTACAGATAAGGATGGGGTTTTACTTACAGGTGTTAGCACTGCAAATAATGGTAAACTCTATTATTTTGAAAATAATAGAAATATCCCCAAAATGTTTACAGTTACAACACCTACTTGGAAAACGATTGATGGTAAGCTATACCACTTAGAGCCTAGCATAAATAGAACTTACAAGCATGGTGGAAGAAGTTATACCGCTACCGTCAGGGAAGAAGTAGACATTATTGACCACGGAGTACGAACAAAGACCGATAAGATTAAACGTATTATTGGTGATGATTTTAGTAATCTATACTATCTTGATGAAAACAATGATTTTTACATCGGACATCTACTTCCAGAAAACACAGATTTAACTAAAATTGAAGAAACTGTAATTCAAAGTGATAATAAATTCTATGCTTTCAATAGAACAAGTTCGCTTTCCGAAACTTCCCCTCTCACAGTTTCCAAAACCTTAGTTTACAATAAAAAAGCCTACCTCATTGATGATAAAGGAGTAGCGACCGAAACTAAACTAACAAATCGTTTCGAACACGATGATGCATGGAATTGGTACTACTTTGATAACGAGGGAAAAGCTGTCACAGGACTCCATTCAATAGATAATGTCACTCTATACTTTGATAAAGAGGGCAAACAAGCTAAGGGAAGACTTGTCGAAATTGACGGTCAAACACATTATTTCGATAGAGACAGCGGAGCAATGTGGACTAACCGAACACTTGAACTTAATGGTATTCGTTATGTCATTGACCAAAATGGTTATGTAACTATGAATAAACCTGGACAATTTATTCAAGATAGAGATGGTGATTGGGCTTATATTAAAGAAAATGGACAGTTAGCCACTGGACTTCAAATTATTAATCATCAAAAATACTACTTTGATCCAACTGGAAAACAAGCCAAAGGAAAACGACTTCTGCTTGATGGAAAGTACTATTTCTTCGATAACGATACTGGTGCTATGTTCGTAAATAAATTCCATGAAACAGGCGATTACTTTTCTAAAAAATATACTTATTTTGGCGAGGATGGAAGCCAGATATTTGGTTGGGCAACTATTGAAGGTAAACGTGTTTATTTTAAAGAAGATGGCTATCAAGTTCGAAATGATAGATACAAGATAGGTGATTTCGATTATTTCTTCAAAAAAGACGGTAGTATGCTTTCTAATGATATTGACGGCAACTACAATTACTATTATGCTGATAAGGACGGTCATCTACAGTTCGGATGGGTTACTCATAATAATGAAACCTACTATATTAGCCCACCATGGGGAGCTGAAAACCGAACATATCTACAAAATATCAATGAAAAGACCTATCTTTTGGGTCCTAAAGGACGACTTCTAAGGAATACAGCTACAGACACCTCGACCTCTTGGAATGGTTTCTGTATCTCTGATGAAAATGGAGTTGTAAAAACAGGTGTCATTCGGTTAGAAGATAATAGACTTTATTATTTCAACCCTGAAATTTATATGACTACTCCTTTTAGTGGCGAATGGGCAGAGTTTGATGGTAAACTTTATCATTTTGAAAAGCCGATATCAGTTAGTCCAGAGTCAAAAGGTTCTCCAATTACCACTAACACTACGCTTGAAAAAGATGGAAAAACCTATATTATTGACGAAAATGGCGTAGCTACAGAGAAAAAGGATTAATATCAAACTAACAACTGTAAGCATTTAAAAATACCTCATTTTTGCCAAAATGTATTCAAAAACACCAGAAATCATTTTTTCTGGTGTTTTCTTTTTGTTTTCTAAAACCTAGTAAAGCTACCTGACAGAAGCTCTTTCATCAATCTACTTCAAATTAAAATATTCCTTAACATCTCTAGCATAGCCATACTGTTGATTCAAAGTCTCTAATAAGTCTTTGTTATAATCTGGATAATTGTCATTCCTCACCATCACCCTCATACAAACATGCTACCAAGCGTTCAAAGGGCTCTATATACTCCCAGTAGTCAAAAGGAAGATTTGTAATTTTACTTAGATCATTATCATCAAAATGATACACAAGATGGCGTAGTATTTGATTTTCAATATAATGGATATCTCTCAACTGCTCTAGGCTGATTGTATCCAGTTCTATGATGTAGTGACACAAATCATCAAGTGCCTTTACGTCAAATTTTTTCTCCTCGTGTAGGAAGTAGAGAAAGCTCTGATTCTCACCTCTTTTATTATCTTCTATCAGATTCCTTTTATGCATCATTCTTGAATCCTTTCCTTAATAGCACCATTATAACACTAGAAAATGATTCCCCAAAGCTACAACATAAAAAGAGAATCTGGGATGATTCCATTCCAAATTCTCTTCTTCTTGATTAGCAAAGTAGCAGGACTTTTTTACCACAAACTAATGCGCTTGCTTGGTGCTAAATACATGGCGTCTCCTTCCTTAATCTGAGGATAGGCCTCATAAAACTCAGGAAGGTTTTTAAGTTGTTGGTTAACACGCAACTCATTTGGTGCGTGGACGTCTTGCACCATGGTATATTTATTGTACTGCAGGCTAGCCTTTTGTTTCCAGATATTTGCGTAGTTTTCAAAGTAGTCCTTAAGATTAGGTTTTGTCACATCTGTTTTGAGCACTTGGAGTGTAGATGATAGACCTCCAGCATCTGCAACATTCTCAGTAACTGTGAGTTTTCCATTTACCTTAGTCCCGTAAATTTCTAAACCATTCCACTGGTCTTCAAAGGCTTTGATTCTCTTGTCGAAAGCTTTAGTATCTGCTTTTGTCCACCAGTTATGCATGTCGCCATTCTCATCATAATCGGCACCATTGGAGTCAAAGGCATGGGTAATTTCATGTCCAATCACGACACCGATACCACCATAGTTCTTTTCAACACTTTGGTTCTTGTCGTAAAACGGAGCTTGCAAAATACCAGCTGGGAAGTTGATACTGTTACTTTCTGGGTTGTAATAAGCATTGATATCAAAAGCAGAACCAGACCATTTATTCTTATCAATAGGATCATCAAAATGATCAATGGTATAACGTTTTCCGAACTGGGCAATGTCTTCTGACAATTCAAAGAAGGACTTGTTAGGGTCAAGATGTAGTTCCTTAGTACCAGGATCGACATCTTCCTGATAACCTACGAAAACCTTCATTTTATCCAACTTTTCGATGGCCTTGTTGCGTGTATCTTCCGTCAACCAATCATTCTGTTGGAGACGGCCACGATAGACATTTTTGATTTTATCAATCATACCTGTCACATCAGTCTTGGCTTCTTCACCAAAGTATTTACGTCCATAATAGACACTCATGACATCGCTAAACAGATTGACACTCATCTCATAGACTGTATCTTCTTTAGAAAGTGGCTTTTGTGTGCCCATAATAGCCATGCTAATCGATGCAAAATTCAAACGGTAATCTTCTGTCAAAGAATTTGACGCTGCCATAGCTTCTTGCACTAATATCCATGATTTTATTTTAGAAAAATTGTCCTGATTAACGATCTTACTATAGTTCTCAAAATACTTGGTATTAGGGACGTTGATGGTTTCTAAATCACGTCCCATAATGCCTTTAATGACATCATATAATTTGAAGGATCCCGAGTAGGCATTAATCTCTTCTGCTGTTTTAGGGTGAACCAAATTCTTACTTTCAGACATCTCTTCGTTACTGAGACTGTACTTAGCAATGATTTCGTCGAACTCCAGTGCTTCTTTGACAATCCGTTTACTATTTTTTTCGCTATATCCAAGCATTTCCAAGGCTTTTTGCGTGGCTGTTTCAATTGGAGTCAAATATTGTTTCTTGCTGGCCTCATCTTTATAAATAGACACATCTGGCAATAAGATACTTGGGGGACTCAATTGGATTTGTTTTTGGCTGGTATTCTCTGCGTTAGTTCCTACGTCATAACCAAATGGAAGAGGAATCCCTTTATCAGTCAAGCTAGCAGATTTACTGGCCAAATCATTTACATCCTTGATATCCTCAATCTCTTTTAGATAAGGTTTGAGAGGTTCAAGGCCATCTTTCTCACGTTGCTTGTAATCACTAGCAGCCTTGTAGAAGGTGATAAACTCAGACATCCCCGTAATATCTGACGTCTCCTTACCCTCCCCTAAATTTTTGATATCCTTCTTAAGCTTTCCTTTGATATCTTCCCCTAAAGTATAAAAATTATCAATGCTTGGAGAATCAGCGGGAATTTTGGCTTTTAGGAGCCAGTCCTTGTTAACAGCTTGATAAAAATTAGAAGCTACCGTAGCATTCTTATCAATTGGCGTTTCTTGCGGAACAAAGGTTTTATAAGCCCAAAAACCGCCTCCAGCAAGAGCTAAGGCCAAAGCTCCCATTATGGAACCAAGAATAATTTTCTTACGCTTTTTCATAGATACTCCTTAGAAAATTAGATTAATATACTTGTATTATATCATTAGAACACTTATTTTAGCAAGCTGTTTTTGGGAGACAAAAAGAAGTAATCAGACGATTACTTCTTTTTATTTTCTTAAATAGCGAAAATTAGGTATTATGACACTCAAGATAAGAACAATAAAAGATCAACTAAATCCAACTTAATGGGTTTAGTTGATCTTTTTTGTCATTTTACTAATCATCACAAGCAGATAAATCATTTAAAAGACAAACTGCCGAGTGATGTTAATCCTCTTGCTAGATTAAAGTTACGCTCTGATTTTTCTTGGAATTCTGTGAGCGTCTTACTCAAGTCACTCACTCCAGAACTCAGTGATTTGCCTTTAGAAAGATTGCGGACTGCTAGAACTTGAATAGCTCTACATAATTCTGCTAGAAGTTCATCATTATCCTTCTTCCCAACTTCTATTTCATTTTTAAACTTGACAAGCAACTCTCTCTCATTTTCAGTTGTTTCTGGATTTACAATCAGATTATAGATATTGTTTAAGATATCCGTAATTTGCGTGTTATTGCTTTTTGTCATCTAGATTACCTCCTATAACCTGTAGCAAGATTAGGTCGAGCAAGTGAATTAAATTGGTTAATTGTTTGTGTTGTCATGAGCAACGACCTCTTTTGATAGTTCGCTATGACATCATTATACACATCTAGCATATTAAATTCAAGAACAAAAATATCCTTCTGCCACGAATGCACGAACGGACAAAAAGAAGTAATCAGACGATTACTTCTCTTTATTTTCTTAAACAGCGAAAATTGGGTAACAAGATACTCAAGATAAGAACTATAAAAATGCCCAAAACCATAATTGTAGTATAGGGATTAAAGCAGAAACTTATTAGCAAGGCAAGACTTATTCCAATCATTAGGTATCCCAACTTTCTCACTACTGATTTACTGCTCTGGTTATGATTTTTTGTAGCCAGGCCAATACTTTTAGGAAGATAATTTCCAATCACTAGAAAAATAAGTGCCACTAACCAAATCACAGTCAAGCGAACTTGAACATGACCTCCTAAGGCAACAGTCAATATAAGACCTTGGATAAGCACAGTAGAGATTGGGACCAACCATAGCATAAACTCTTTTAAGAATGGAATCGTTATTTGTTTAAAGAATGAAAAACAAAGATTATATATGATTAACGCAAGAAAAGGTAGGGCTACTATTGCTAGATTGCGGTTCATAAAACCATTGGCTTGCTCTTCCACATTAAAGTGGATAGCAATCTGATTTGGCAGTTGTTTGTAAAAGACTAGTCCGACAATAACCGGTGTAAGTATCACTATATTACCAATGACTCTTTGCATATTATTTTTCATCTTCTTTTCCTCCAAGTGATTGAATCCAAGTTAAAATTTCTTCAAAAACGGTCAGGTTTAAACTGTAGTAGATAAAATTCTTCTGCTTTTCTTCTTCAATAAGTCCCGATTTTCTCAAGGTAGACAAATGATGGGAAACTGTTGCGGGAGCTAAATCAAACTGCTGGCTGATTTCACCAGCGGACTTGGGTCCAGACTTTAGATAGTCTAAAATTTCTCTCCTCACAGGGGCAGAGATAGCTTTTAGTGTTTCAGATAAGCCCATGAGTTCCCTCCTTTCTCCAAATCCGACGTGTCAGAAGTCCAATACCTAACACATAAATAGCTAAAATAAGTTCGATTAGTAAGAGATTGCTGACTATCCCTAGCTGATAAGCACCTGCCAAAAAATCAATGGCAGCATGGAGTATAATTGCCCAGAAATAGAATGAAAGTCTATGCTTAGTGACTGCTAGAAAATCCCAAGCTGTAAGCAAGACTTGTAACACCAAGGCAACTAGTCTTTCAAAGAGAGACATAACCACAGCAAAGCCTGTTAATTGGTTGACCTGACTCACAAGAGTTGAAGGTAACTGACTGGCCTGACCTGAATGGATGGCCTGCAAAACAATGATGTTAGTGAGTAAGCCCAGCACTCCAAGGAAGATAAATTCACTAAGACCATGTCCAAAACCGTAGGCTACAATATCAGACGTCATCAAACTTCTTTTCTTTGCAAGTACCTTAAAAACCAAATAGCGAGTTGTTTCTTCAACAAGGCCAGCCATAAGCCCTCCATAAATAATGGTGAACCATTTAGAAGAGTGACCAAAGCTTGAAAGAACTAGGGCATTGATAGGTCCTTCAATCATCATGACAGGTAAGGCAAAACCAATCAGACCGACTAAAAAGAGCTTGATTGAAAATTGCCATCTTTTCTTCAGAACGATAAAACTAATGACGGCGATAACCAACATGGTAAGAATTGCCATAAAAAGGAATGTTTCCATTTGATTTATCCTTTCATTGAAACGGAGCATCAATACGACTTAGGTCAGAATACCTATTTCTATACTTTTCGAAATAGATTCTACGCTTTTCTGAAAGCACTGTCAAGGTTATTTCGAAAAAAATCGAAATAGGGATACAAAAAAAGACCGTTTTCACGATCTTTCTTCTTGAGAATTTTCCCTCATTCTCGGCTGTGTATTCTCTGGTCAGTCACATGGGCTACTACTGCTTATCTTCCTGGGACATATTCGCCAGTGTTGGCATCGTAGTAACGGCGTTGGCCGTTGACTGTGACGTAGGCACCTTTAACTTGGCGACCTGATTGGTCAAAGTAAAGGTGTTGGCCATTGATGACTTGTTCCCCTGTCACGGCATAGCCATCAGCTCCGAAGTAAGCCCAGACGTTAGGCTCGATTTGAGCAAAGCGGTTGGTTACAGGTTGACCGTCGTTTTCGTCATAGTACTTGTAACGACTGCCGACCTTAATGGCCTTGCCTTTGTATTGGATACCATTTTCGTCAAAGTAGTATTCCTTGCCATTGATAGTCCACTTGCCTTTAAGGGCTTGGCCATCAGTATTGAAGTAAGACCATTGGTTTGGTGCAATCTCAGCAAAGCTGCTTGTGACAAGAGCTCCACTGTGGGCATCATAGTAATAAGTCTTACCATCTTCGACAACAGTTTTCCCCTTAACTTGGATACCATTTTTATCAAAGTACTTAAGGTATCCATGATCAGCACGAACTTGGCCGATAGCCAGTGAACCATCGTGTTTGAAGTACATCCACTGGTCATCACCTACTTGGAGATAGCGTCCGCTAGCAAGAATACCTGAGCCTGGCTCATAATAATATTTGATGCCATTTTCTTCGATAATTTCACCCTTAGCTTGGCTACCATCTTCCTTGAAGTAATAAAGGTGACCATCAATGTATTGACGTCCTGTAACACGGTTACCTTCTTTATCAAAGTAATTCCAAGCCTTAGTTGCTGGATTATATACAAAGATGCTGCGTCCGATTTCGCCTGCTGGTGTGATGTAGCGAGCCTTACCATTTTCAAAGATAATAGAATCTGCACGATTGCTGTAGGCCGTACCGACGCTACCATCTTGGTTAAAGTAATAAGTCTTACCATCAATGACACGTGAACCAGTCACAGTATTACCGTCAGCGTCAAAGTAATAACGTTTACCTGTGCTGCTGTCTGTCGCAAAGACGTTACGTCCCATGTCACCAGTTTCAGCAACATAGTAATGCAATTTGCCATCATCTGTACGAACAACGCGATCCTTAGCCTGGATACCAGTTTCACGGTCAAAGTAGAAATGGTGGCCACTCCAATGAAGGTTACCCACTACCATTGTTCCTTGAGTCGTAAAGGCACGAACCTGCTTATGTTTGTCATCAAAATCAACGAAGGCATTCTTAACCATTGCGCCGTCTAGACCGTAATAGTAGGTATAGCCGTTGCTAGCACGACGAAGGGCGTTACGCAATTGGATACCATTGTCAAAGAAATAGTAATCCTTGTTATTGATGTTTTGGGCACCCTTGGTCATCTTACCATCACCACCGAAGTAATACCAGTTACCGTTTCCGTCTTGAACAAATTCATTCTTAACAGCTTGGTTATCACGTAGGAAATAAACATCTTGTCCACGACGTTGGAAGACTTGAGTGCTTGTGATGGCAACTGTATCGCGAAGTGGTGTTGGCAAGAGTTGGCTGTTGGCTGAAGTATTAAAGTACTGGTTAGTCTTGTCATCACGAAGGACAAAGTTGATACCTCGTCCAAGGATATTAGTTCCGTTGAAGTACTTAGCAGACCATTTAGTAATCTTTTCATTCGTAGGCAACTGTTTTCCATTTGAGATTTGCACACGGTTGAAAATAGATGGGTACTTAGCTTTAAGCTCATCAAGGAAGGCACCACCGTATTTACCTTGATAGTCTGTACCATCTGTACGAGTATTAGCCACATAGGCTTGGTCAATGATTTGGTAGCCTACTTGGTGGTTACCATAACCATTAACACGTGTCGCATTTACCACTTCTTTTCCTGGGAGGTTATAGATTTGGTCTGGCACCCAGTCAGCAATGGCTTGAATACCGTCTTTATGGAGGGCACGAAGGACATTAAGGAGGTCCTCAAGTGAGCCGTACTTGTTATTTTGACTTAAGGCCATATCATAACGGTCATCAAAGGCATAACCATTATCAATTGTTGAGTCAAGGAAAGTGCCATCTTTACTTGAAACATACTGTGGTGGAAGTCCAACCGACGTGATCCCCCAAGCTTTGAGCAAGTCAGTGTTCTTAGCCAAGACACGGTTCATATAGAGTTCTGGCTGATCGTCCGCAAAGGCTTGGAAGTTTGAGAAGGCTTCATACATGACTTGCGAATCAAGGGCTGCTGAAGACTTGTAAACTTGGCCATCACTATTCGCACGGTTACTTGGCTGTGTACGTGCGTCTTGGTTTTCCTTAGCTCCGACTGGTACCCAGACACCGAGGTAACCTGAGACTTGGACATTTTCTACACCAAAAACATCGTTGGCATTGAAGGTCAAGTTCCCATTCCAGTCAGTGCGTTTAAGAAGGTGTTTAGGCACATCAGAATCGTTGAGGTAGGTTGCTATACCATCCTTAGTCGTCAAAAGCAATGGGCGATAAAGCTGATTACGGTGTGCTCTACCCATGTTCATCGTTACAGTTTCATTGCTACCCAAGCGGAAATCATAGTTGTTGGTCATAATGACACCCATACCTTGCGTACGAGTTTCTGAAGTTCCCAAATCTGTTCTGTTATTGGCACCTTTACCATAACGAACAGATGTCAAGAGTCCATCATTTCCGACTTTCTTCACTTCCATATCTTGACCACCAGCTACATACTTGATACGAGCACGCAAGAGGGTGTCAATGGCATCAAAGTAAGGTGTCTTTTTAGCCATGTAGTGACCATCTTCACGGTAGAGGTCTCCGTAATAAACACGTGTTACAGAGTCCTTATTGGTCAACATGAGGGCATAGACAGATGGCAAGTTGTATGATGCATAAGTCTTGTGAGCCTTATCAATATCCTCATTGTAAATCTCGAAGGCTTTCTTGATTTCATCACGGGTGAAATTGTAACCAAACAAATTTGGATTGATACGATCACGGATGATACGTTGAATAATGGTTTGAGCTTCTGTATCATGGGCACGGGTGAAAATATAGTTAGCCATACGCTCACCGTTTTTATCATTGGCACCACGTGGATTCAAACTACTATTGATGAAAGCAGTCATGTCCCCAAGTTGCATACGTGTATTTTTATCACGCATCAAGAGGTTGGTAAGGGCATTACGAAGGGCATTATCAATCGGAAGTTGTGCTCCCTTAGTGTCCTTGTTGTAGTATGGGTCATTGGCAGACCAAGCTTCCAAGTATGACAAGTGCTTAATGGCATTGGCTTCAGACTTGTCAACACCATAGGCTGCTTTGAAGTAATCTGAAGCGATTTGGAGCAGGTCGGCGTCCACATTGTCCAAGGCATCGACACGCAAACCGTCAAAGTTGGCAGTTGGATCATTGGCCATGATGCTTCCAATATTCATCATAAAGTGGAGCCAGTTAAGTTGCTCTGCCTGAACAGCTGGGTTTGAGTTATCAATATCGTTGGCAAGCAAGAACTCAAGACCACCGATAGAATTGTCCTTGAAGTACTTACGTGTACCCGTCTGGTTAGTCGGTGTGCGGTTAAGCAAACGATAGTCAGAGTTGGCGTGACTGGTACGGTTGCCAGTATCACCCTTACTGTTGTTAAAGAGCAACTGTCCACCTTGCAAGTGGTCGTATGAACTATTTTCAGTGCTACTATTCCAACCTGGCTGAGTCTTGATGAACTGGTCGATACTTGTACGCAACCAGTTTGTGTTGCCTTCACGAGCGATACGTTCTTCAATCTTAGTCTGAACCATCTTGGCAGCTTGGTCTAGACTTTCCTGACTAGAGTTTGTTGAAAATGAGCCTGCACCAAGACCTTGATTTTGCATGTAGTTAAGGTAGTTAACCTGAGTTGACTTGTCAGGCCACCAAACCATCAAGAGTGGACGTTTGTCAGCCTCGGTTGAAGCCGTCCAAGTCTTACCATCCTTGAGAATGCTCTTTGGACGGTACCAAGCATCCGCTGTGATGAAGGTGTCAAGTTGGTCCAAAGACTTGTCATCGTTTTTGTAGAGCTGGTTTCCAGATGAAAAATCTACAGTTGCCTTGATAGGTTCTGTTGAAAATTCATCCTGTGACTTAGTTGCAAGAGCCCCTGTTTCAGCATCAAAGTAATAAGACTTACCGTCTTGCTCAAAAACGAAGTTTTTACGCACACTACCGTCACTATTGACATAGTATTGTTTGCCGTTGATCCATTGGATTCCAGTCGTTGTGTTGGTGTTGGCTTCACGAGTTTCTGCCAAGGCACGACGACTACGTGTACGAGCTTCTGTATTTGCCGTATCCGTTGTTGCTGCACGGTCTGTAGTGGCTGTTGTAGTATTGTTGGTTGTATCTGTAGTTGTAGCACTCGTATCAGCTGCAGCTGGTTGCACATTTGTGCTTGGTGCTGCTTGATCTGAGTTGGTATCAACTGTCGCTGCGTTTGTGGTAGGTGTGGCTGCTCTATCTGTCACACTTGTTGTCGTGCTAGTAGCATCTGCGACAGGGATGTTGACGCTAGCAGTATTAGCATCTGCTGTGATAGTTGGTGCTACCGTAGTTGCTGCATCATTAGTTGTGGCAGGCGTTTCTTGAAGTAGTTCCTGACTGCTATCACCCGACTGATTCGCAGGATTTTGCTCATCGGCCTGAACCTGTTGATCCGCCAACAAGGTTCCACCAGCAACAGTAACCATTGAAAGTGCTGTTACCCCAATTGTCACCCAATTCTTCTTCACTTTATGCATTTTAAAGCGTACTTTTTGTTCCATATTATATACCTTTTTCCCTTATATTACTTCTATCATAAGCTATTTGACAAGGGAATACAATTACACAACTATAATGTCAGCTTAATGTATAGCCCCTGGTTTTCTAAGAAATCAGGCTCAAATGAATGGTAGACGAAACGAGGAATTGGTAACTAACGGTATCATTAGGTTATAGCCCCTCCAAGCACTCCTTGCACCCCAACAATCTTAATTTATTTTTAAATAAAACAAAGTATAAATTTCTAATTATCTTTTTATATTTTCTTAAATGCTCGTAAAGCCTTATTCTATGTGCTTTCGAGTATTTTTACTGTAGGAAGATACTTCACGTTTCTTTGCATATTTCCTCATGTCTTAGCTGTCAGAAGTGGTAAATAAGTAGTAAATTCATTTGTACTACTAAGCAACAAGACGCTCCTGTTGCTTCTCTTTATTCAAGCGTTTCATTTCTGCCATTGCAGAATCGAATGTTGCATGTGCGTAATAGTTCAGCGTCATGGCTATATTAGCATGTCCCATAATGTACTGTAATGCCTTTGGATTCATTCCTGCATTTGCATAGTTGGTACAGAATGTATGTCGCAAACTATGTGGAGTGATGTGTGGCAATTTATCCTCGTTATACTTATTGTATTTCTTAACAAGACCTTTCATCATGCCGTTGTAATCACTTGCCACTTTTGGATAGTTCTTTCTATTAAGAAAGAGGAAATCACTATATCCATCAATCTCAACACGCTTATCATTCTTTCGATTCGCTAACACTCGCTTAAATGCTTGATAGGCTTCTTCAACCATAGGAACTTGACGTTCGCCACTTTTGGTCTTTGGTGTTTCAATGTAGTACCCAATTTCAGTATCTCTCAATAGCTGATGGTCTATATTGACAAGACGATTCTCAAAATCTAAATCTGGAAGTGTCAAACCACCAAACTCTGAAATACGAAGACCTGTTTTTAAGAGTATCAGAATTTCATCATAATTTTTGCTGTAGGTTTTATCAGCTTTTGCAAAGGCTAACAGTTTTTCTTCCTGTTCTTCTGTTAGTACGGTCTTAGGGACAGTATCATCATCAAGAACTGCTTTCAGTTGAAAGTCAAATGGATTCTTCCGAACACAATCATCTTGTATAGCAATATAGAATGAAGCCTTTAAAGAACGTTTGTAGTTATTGATGGTTTGATAAGCATAACCATTTTCACTCATTCTAATAGCCCATTCTTTAGCGTCTGATGGCTTAATACTGTCAATACTTCTTACACCTAACTTGTCTTTCTTCAAAATATCCATAAGATATTTGCGTCCAGTTTCAGTGTTTTTTCTAACCTTTGGTCTTTGAGCGTTCTGTTTTGCGTAAAGCTGGCAGAGTGTCATTTTCTTTCCTACAACATCAATACCATCATGAATGTCTTTCTGTAACTCTGCGATTTTCTCTCTAAGTGAGATACAATCACGCTTTCCTGCTGGTACTCGGTCTGTAGCCACAAGTTTCCACGAGTAAACAAATTGCGGTTCTCCAAATGAATCTATATATTTGTATAAGTATCTTCCGTCTTTTCGTTGGCTCTCTCCAGTCTTTAAGATTCGACCTTTATTGTCACGTCTTTTTTCTGACATGGCATTTGCTCCTTTCCTTTATGGAAAGAGCCTTGATACGACTTAATACTATTTTATCATATACAAGACCCTTTGGCGACGCTAGATTGCGTCCAATGTATCTATAATTTTTTCAAATTGTTTTCGTTTAATCTGAATACGATTGCCATTCATAATCAGCCAATTTGCATTTTTATTTTCCTCTGCCAAGCGTCGTAGCTTGTTTTCGCCAATACGAAAATATTTTGACGCTTCTTCAATGGTTAGGGTATAACGTTCCCAAATAGGAATGTCAGTCTGCTTCATAAAATCCTCCTTTCCAAATCACTTATTTGGATTTCATAAAAGTTGTTTTACCAGCAATCGAACAGCTTTAGCAAAGCTCACGGGAGTTCCACCCCTGCATGGTTCTCATGTAGCCATACTCATTGCCTGCGACGGTTTTATCACGCTCGGACTATTGACTGTATGGGAGTATCATTATCACGATAAGAATGTCGTTGCAGGCAATCCTGCTAAAGATTGCTTCTCGGATCACTAACATGAATCGCTCGCTATCTTTATAAGATAGGTCATGGCGGTTAGTTCCGTTGGCTCTTTTCTTATCGAAACGTATTCGATTACTTTTATTCAGTTTTCAAAGAACAATGGCTCGTTAGCCTATCAAAACACATTGAAAGCTCAATATGCTTTGGTGGAATAACAAACCTCCCTGTTCGGGAAGCGTGGAATGGTTTAGCACGCTTCCACGAAAGGAGAGAGGATATTACTTAATTTCAAATGACAAAATCTTTGTAATCAGTCTGGTTTCCATTCTTCCACGTAAGACTTCATCAACGACCATACTTTGATTGCCATATTCATCTTTCATAAGTCGTAGGGAACGCTTCGTTATGTACCCTCTGTAATGATGTAGAATCTGGTTAATCGCTTCGGTATCGCCATCTGTTGCCTTTACAATGAGAGGAAAGGGAATCATAGGATATTGTGTTTTCATTCTTCAAATTCCTCCATAAACTTTTTAATTAAGGCTAGTCCACTGGTTCTATGCCGATAGACAGTAGAACGGTTCAATTTCAACAGGTCTGCAATTTCTGAATCGCTCATGTCCATAAAGTAAAACAGCAGTAGAATTTCACGTTTCTTGTCTGGCAACTCACGTAATGCTTCACTCAACAAATCATTTTCAACGCCTACTGATAACCCATTGAGTGTAAAAATCTGAAAGTCAGTTGAATAGTTATCTGTTGTCGCAAACTGGCTAACAAGATAATCGCCAACATCCGAAAAGGACACCTCACGCTTTGCAATCCTTGAAAGATAAAGCATATAATTCTTTCGCTCGTCTTCCATAGCACGTTTACAGATATAGTCAAACTGATTTTCTATTGTGGTCTGAAAAGAAGATGGTTTCATGTTTCTCACCCCCTTTCTGTCTAGGAAAGGAAGTGAGCCTTGCTCGTTTATCTCCTTTCACTCTTAGTCCCAATGTGAAAGGGGGATTTGTTGCATTACTGATAAATAAACTTTGTAAAAAAGTTCTGAATAGCCAAAAAAGCATATAAACAGATTTATTTCTCTGTTTACATGCTTCTGTTATTCTATCTATATGATTTATAAAACCACATTGGTGGACGTACTTATCTATTGCAGATAGACGACTTTTTTTGACAAGAACCCAATGTAAGGAAATTTATTGTATATGATGTACTTCATGGCGACGTTGACCTCCAACAAACCGCCATTTGGAAGTAATATACAATATTTTAACAGCGTAAATAGCACTACCATATAACGGTTTTTTTTATTGGCGTTTAGTAGTGCTTTTTATTAAATATAAACCTATAAACCATATAACACGTTTTTCTATACCTGTTTTTAATTCAGTAGGAACAATAAAATGTATAGAGGTGGTCTACTATGCGTAAAAAAGAAGATAAATATGATTTTAGAGCCTTTGGTTTAGCCATTAAAGAAGCTCGATTGAAACGAGGTTTAACTCGTGAACAAGTGGGAGCATTGATTGAAATTGACCCACGGTACTTAACTAATATTGAAAATAAAGGGCAACACCCCAGCATACAAGTTCTTTATGACCTTGTATCGTTACTTCATGTTTCCGTTGATGAATTTTTCTTACCTGCTAATAACTTGGTAAAAAGCACCCGACGATTACAGATAGAGAAATACATGGATAGCTTTACAGACAAAGAACTATCCTTAATGGAATCTTTAGCCAGCGGTATCAACGAAGCAAGAAACATCGAAGACTAATTAAAAGAATCCATACATAACGGAAAGAGCCGATAAAATGAGATTGTATTAATCTCATTTTATCGGCTCTGCGTCTTTGCGTCTGGCTCTGTAATCACAGTTACTTTGAACTGCTTTATTTCAATTAAATTTTCTTGTCTGCATTTCGGACAATAGAGGGGGAATTTTTTTAATTCAGTATCTTCCCTTATCTTTAATCGTGTTTTATTTCCACATACAGGACACAATATCCACTTGTAGTTTATAATAACTATCTCCTCCTTTACACTTTAATTCAAATCTTTATTAAAAAATATTTCATCTTATTTAACAAGAAACCATATTTATATAACAACATAAAATACACTAAGTTATTTTATTGAACATATATCGTACTTTATCTATCCGACTATTTGGACGACGGGGCTGGCAAACAGGTTCACCGGTAGTAACATGGTACCCTTTTAACTCTGTTAAACAAACACTACGTCCATTTGTAAAGAAAGTTAAATCACTACGATATTCTTGAATACACCGAGCAGGGATTTCTCCACTAAGAATGACCTCATTATTTTTCAATTGAGTGTCTACGATGTTCGCACAATATTTAGGAGCATCGTTGTATGCTCGTGAAAGATATTCCTGTGGCGCATAAATTTTAAAACTAAGATATGGCTCTAACAATTCTGTTCCAGCTTTTTTTAAGACTTGTTCCAATACAATAGGAGCAAGCATCCGAAAATCTGCTGGGGTACTAACAGGGCTATAGTATAAGCCATACTTAAAACAGATTTTACAGTCCGTCACATTCCAACCATACAATCCTTGTTCACAGCCATAGCGTATCCCCTCCATAACTGCATTTTGAAACGATTGATTTAAGTATCCAAGAGAAACCGAGCTCTCATACTGTACTCCGCTCCCTAATGGAAGCGGTGCTACAGATAGACCAATGGAAGCCCAGAAAGGATTCGGTGGAACTTCGATGTGAATGGTATACTCTGCTTTTTTTAACGGTCTTTCCATATAAATGACTGTAGGCTCTTTTATTTCTATCTCCACATGATACTTTTCTTGCAGCAGAGCACAAGTCACTTCCATTTGTACTTTCCCTAAGAAAGAAAGTATGATTTCATGTGTCGCAGAATCCACATAATATCGCAGAAGCGGGTCACTGTCGGAGATTTCTAAAAGTGCATCAAGTAACATTTCCCTTTGTTGAGGTTTGCTCGGTTCAACAGTCGTTTGCAGCAGAGGGAGGGGATTTTCAATTCTCTCTCTCTGTGGCAATAGCTTTGTATCTCCAAGAACACTATTTAACTTCAAAAACTCATTCTGCAAAATAACAATTTCCCCGGAATAAGCCTTATCGATTTTACATAATTCACCATTTATTGAAGTATACATTTCTGTAATTTTTATTTTTTCCTTTTCCGATATTCTAACCGGATCTCGCAAATGCAGTACGCCACTATAAAGACGTATATATGCAAGACGCTGTCTTTTTTCCGAATACTCAATTTTGAAAACTTTTCCGCAAAGTTCAGACTGACCTCGATGTGTTGATGAATAAAATTTATTCGTAATCACTTCTATAAGGTTATCAATCCCTATATTGTTTTTTGCACTTCCGTGATAAACAGGGAACAGGGAACAATTATGAAATCTTATGCTTTCCTCTTGTTCGAGTTCTAATGCTTCCAATAATTTCCCAGACGTATATTTCTCCAAAAGGTAATCATTTCCTTCTATTACCATATCCCATTGTTCAGATTCGGTAAAGTTCATTACACGCATATTAGGATGCAGTTCTACCTTCTGTTTGATTACAATTTCCGCAGAAAGTTTCTCTTTAATATCCTGATAAACCGTTGATAAATCAATTCCATTTTGGTCAATCTTATTGATAAAAAAGATTGTGGGAATACCTATTTTCCTAAGTGCATGAAACAATATACGAGTTTGTGCTTGTACGCCATCTTTTGCAGAAATCAGTAGAATTGCCCCATCTAATACTGATAATGAACGATATACTTCTGCTAAAAAATCCATATGTCCTGGCGTGTCTATGATGTTCACCTTAGTATTTTTCCACTGAAAAGAGGTTATCGCCGTCTGAATTGTAATTCCTCTCTGACGTTCTAAAAGCGTATTATCCGTTTTCGTTGTACCTCTGTCCACGCTTCCTAATTCTGTAATCGCTCCACTGTTATATAATAAGCTTTCTGTTAAGGTAGTTTTTCCCGCATCAACATGAGCTAAAACTCCAATATTAATAATTTTCATGTGATTTTCCTCCATTCAAAAGCCCAAAAGGGCATAAAAATCCCAGTGATAAATACTCTTATCACTGGGATTTTTATGCATAACCATAGGCATACAAAGCATACAGATATTCTCCGGATACTTTAGAATCACATGATAAAGGTATTCTTAAACTGGGTACAAAAAACTAAGCCCTCCTAAAAAAGGACATCCAATTATTTGTTCCCACTATCAAATTGACAGTTTATTTAAGAATACCTTGCCGCATATTTATTAACTCCTTTTAAATAGATACTTAAATAATAGCACGTAAGAGCATATTTGTAAAGGAATCTCCAATTTTTTATCAAAGAGAGTACGTGATTACAAAATAGCTGTAATAATGTACCAATATTTGTTATTCTATAATCTTCCAATTACTCCCGTTCTTTTCAAGTACCAAATCAAATTGAGATACCTGCGTTGCTTTGGTCTGCTGGTCGATATACTCCACTGTCAGCGATACCGTGACTTGATTATCCTTACGATTGTGAATAGGATTTACCAGTTCTTGAAAGATGTACTCTTTTCCGATTGGTTTTAATATCCCGTCATTCACATAGTAGGAAAGTTCACTGGCTGTCGCTGTAGGATAGAGCTTGAAGAACGTCGTTAAAAACTCATTGATTTCATTGGTTGTAATGGAATCAACCGTCCCCTCACTTTCAATGGCTTTTGGTTTATAACTTGATTTCTTAGGTATGTTGGTAATGGTCGGATTCTTAACCAGTACCATATTTCCAGAACCATCTACATAGACACTCACTATATAAGCAGAGTGGACGGTCTTTGTATTTTCTCCCTCTGTAATGAGCTGGTCTACACTGTAGGTTACATTAAACTCATTGTCGCCAGTTGGCTCTACCGTCCATATCTGAAATCCTCTTACAGAAGACGATACAGGAATATCTTTGCGTACTGTATCAACATTGAGAGCTTGAAGTTCATCTGTCAGATAGCCTTTTAGACTTTCCATTCGATTATCAATGGACTTATCGGATTGCTCCCATGAATAGTAGACTTTCGCAAAGTTCTCTACAAAATTTTCTACATGATGAGTATCAACGTATTCCTTTTCTATGATAGTTGTTTCGTGAATAGTATGAGTATCTATAGCTGTAAAGTGCTTGAATATCGCAAAGCTGAAACTAAGCCCTAAAAGTACCCACAAGGCAATCACAACCTTTTTATGAGGATTGACCTTATAGTAGACACGAGGTTTCTTTTCCTTTGGTATCTGTTTTTCTTTATTCTGATTTTTTCTAAATTTCATCATTAAATCTTCCTTTCTCATTGTTTGATTCGTCCTGCTCCCACTAAATGCTGTTGCCAGTAGGGGCTTGTTAAGTCGGCATAACCGATTGGGTCGCCTGCATGAAACATACGGTTATTGCCAAGGTATATCCCAACATGAGTAATATAAGAGCCAGCGTTATAGGTAGAATGAAAGAAAACCAAATCGCCAGCTTGTGCTTCCGATAGTGGGATATGCTGGGTCACATCATATTGCTGTTGTGCGGTTCGTGGTAAGTTAATTCCAGCTTTTCCATACGTCCATTGTGTCAGTCCGCTACAATCAAAAGAAGTAGTCGGGGAAGCTCCACCGTAAACGTATCGCCAGCCCTCATATTTCAGTGCTTCGTCCATGATGGCTTGTACCGTATCATCATCAAACTCTGTTGTGACAAGATACTGCGTTACCAGTTGCACATAAAACATATTGCCATAGTTGTATCGCCAGCCCCCATTGATAGGTATGGCTATGGGATTGGGGTAAGACACTTTTTCGCCACCTGAATACTCTTTTGAGAAACTTTGAGCCAGTTCAAAGGTATATTTATTTCCACGATTAGCCACATACCCTAAGAAACCACCACCATAATTGTAGGATTGGATAACCGATTCTAAATCTACACTGAGCCTTTCGCTACTGGCTAATAATTCACTGAAATACTTCACACCTTGCTTAATGGATTCTTCTGTACTCAATGAATTAGGTGGAAGACCGAGGGATTCCGAGGACTGCATAACATCTTCCGCAGTACCGCCCGATTCCACCTGTATAATCGCAAGAAGTATGTTGACATATTCTTCAACGCCATATTCTTTGGCATATTTTTCTACCATAGGCTTATGAGCCAGCACTTCTGCGGAAACATTCACACCTCCATAATGAATATTGGAAATTCCGCTGTCCTGTTCATCTGAAAATAAAATGGCAACAAACAGAAGCAGTGAGAAGACCATCAAGAATAATCCAGAACCACCAATCACTAAAGTTTTCAACTTCATGGTTTCTTACCGACTTTCTTAATGGTGGCGGTTTTGATTGGTGGTCTACTTCTTGTATTTTGTAGTGGTACTCTTTGAACAGTAGACGGACGTTCTTTTGTGATTGGACGTTGTGAAGTTCTATCTGCTGTAGTGGTTGAAGTTGCTGGCTTTTGAACGGTTTTTTCTTGAACGGTATTGCCTTGGCGTTCCACTTTTGGACTTGAAAAATCGGACTTAACTGCTGGACGCTCTTGTTTGGCTTGTTGAGATTCCTTATATGAAGTCTGAATATTAGACTGTTTTGAGGTCTGTTCATCATGATATTGTTCTTGTCTTGTAGTCGGTCTTTCATGAACAGAAGAAGCAGGCTGTTTTTTCTGTTTGACCTGTTCCATTTCAGAGCGACGCTTCGCAATGGTTTTTCGCCTTTGTTCCTGCTGTTCCTTGCGTCCACTGGCTCTGTCCGCTTTGGTTTGAGAAATACTACTGGTTAAATCACGGACATTCTCTTTTACTTTGGATTTTCCTTGATATACTGCATATCTTGCATTGGTCGGCAAATCTTTAACCTGTTCTTTCAAACCACTAGCAGTGTCTACCATTCTGTCTTTGGTATCAGCTACTGTACCGATGGTTTGACCGATACGTTTTCCAAGTGTTGATTTTTCCTTTCCGTCTGGTCGGGAGTGATCTGCTTGTGTCCTTGCAGAACTCCCCGAACCCGACTGTCCTTTTTTACCTGTAACAATGGCAGACCCAGCCCCTAGAGTAGTCATGGAACGTCCAAGTTTCCGCTGTAGACGGTGCATGTGAGCGTGCATAAGCATACGAGGTTTTCTCATCACACGACTTCCCACACTTTGAGAATCGTTACTCTGTAGAGAAAACATACTCATTAAATCGCCCAGCTTGAAGTAGATTCCTGCAAAGGTCACAATCTGTAGAAAAGCAATCAAAAAGAACGGATAACCAGCCGATAAGGTATAGAGCATGGTTGAAATACTAAATGCTGTCGTAATAATCAATGTGATTCCAGCTCGTGTCAAAATGGTATTAAAGAGCTTTGTTATGGCTCGTTTTGACATACCATCAAATGATGGAATCATGCTTAAAATAAAGCTCACAGGCAGAAACATAGCATAGATGATAAAAAGTACCTGCGAGAAAATCATGATTCCTGTTAATAGGAATACAAATATGGAAATCCCAATATTGAAGACAAATAGGAAGAAGACTGTACCTAAACGGTTAATGGTCTTTGTAATGGTTAGATTGGTATTGCTTCTGTCTTCAATTTCTTCCGCAACAATTTTTTCTCTGTCTTCGCCATTGTTGGAATCTGGGCTGGTGGAGAGCAGGCTTTCCACACGGTCAATACCGATACTTTCAATGTCTGAACTGTTGTATTGAAGCAGTAGCCACGGTTGCTGAACCTGTATGGAAAACAGGCTATCTCTGATTAAGTCCACGCTGTCCTTGCCTTGACTATCGGAATGGGGCATGACAATCTTCGTGCCAAGTGATAAACTGGCATTACTGATGTCTGATGAAAAGTCATTGATTTTTTTAATGTAGTCGGGAGCGTAGGCAATAAAGGAAGCCGATAGGATAAACACCAGCACAAAATTCATAATGGCATGAATTGCCTTTGTGGTTTCTCTCTTTATCAGTCCCGTATAGGCAACATAAACCCCAAGAACCAAAATCAAGAGTAAGAGGAATCCAACATAGAAACCCTCTGTTGAAAATCCGTTTGCACTCACACCAGCTAAGGTCTGCATATTCTTACCAATGGAATCTGCTGTAGCGGAAATGAAGTCTAAGGAATAGGCTTCCTGTACTAAGTAACCTGTCGCATTGGAAACATACAAACTGATTGTCCAAATAAAATTGGTAATGGCATATAGTCCATACATGACCTGTTTTCCAATCCCGTCCGACCAGTTCCACGGAAGCCAGCCCCAGCTATTATCCACATAAAAATCCAGTTGATAGTTTTCAAGTGGGTATCGGCTGTATTCATTTGCCACATTGACCGTATCATCTACCAAGCCCGCAGCTTGAACCACCGTTCCCAGCATGGCTAAAAGAAAAATGGCAATCACAAGTGTGAAAGCCACTGTCATTGCCACTTTACCTAGACGTTTCAGCGTCCAGTTTGATTTTATTCTGTTTACTATTGATGGTTTCACATTTACACCTCTTTTCGCACAGGTGGTCTGGTATCAAAGGCATGGAGCAGTTCTTCAAATACAGGGTGGAACTGTATCACACCGACACGACCATATAAATCACTGATAAGGCATTGCCCGTTTTCCAAATCACGCAATCGCTTCTGATTGTTTTCGTCCTCTGGGTCTACACCAAAAAAGGCTAAGGTCTTTTTAATCTCGTTAAGGTCAGTGGAACGAAATGCAAATTTTAAGCCGAGGTTATTTTTCAGTTTTTCATCTAAGAGGTCGTCTGTATTTTGGGTCACGAAATATACCCCAGCGTTCATAGCACGACCAGCCCGAACCAGCTTCATAGATAGTGTTTTTCCTTGTGCTACCTGTAAAAAGCTCCATGCTTCGTCTAAATCTACAATCTTGAAAATGCTTCGGTCTGTATGGATAAAGTCTAAAGCAAAGGTACTAATGACAATCAGCATAGCAACGGATAAAAGCTCCATAGTGGTATATTCCTCAAAGGAAGTTTCCTTGTCGGGAAGTACCAAGTCCGCAACCTGTATAATGTTCAGTTGTTTTTCTAAGCTGATAGACTGCTCCACATAACCATTACTGAATAATAAATGTGCAAAGTCATAGTCTGTAAAACTTTCGATATGGTCGGCTATACTGGTACTTAGTGGCGTATTCTCAACCCGTAATTCCTCAATCACTTTCATCAACCCTCGTACTTCACTATTGGTTACTGCACGAATGGCTTTTCTAAGGATTGGGAAGCGTTCCCCATCACGAGAGGAAATCCCCGTAAGGAATGTCAGAATATCAATAGCCAGTGATTCAGAATCTTTGGGATTTTTCATAATCACATAAGGGTCAAGTAAGCCTTTGTTTTTCTCATCAGAAGTCAGAGTGACGATATTGATTTCATGGGAAATCTCTGGCAAGGTTTCTTTCCATCTGCCACGTTCTGCTTTTGGGTCTACAATCACTGCTTGTGCCCCATAAAGCACCGCATAATAGACGATAAGGTTATTCGCAAAGGATTTACCACCACCCAGCGAACCAACAAAAGCCGACGCTAACGCATTGGTTACTGAACCCTTAACCCCTTGACTGGCAAGAGCAGGTTTCAGATAGACATTGCGTCCAGTATCTAAGCTGTAGCCAACATAAATCCCCTCATTTTCCCCCAGCATTTGAGTAGCACCAAAACCTAAACCAGCGAGGAAATCAGAGGTCACGTATTGAATATAATCATTCATATAACGCTTGCTGGCAGGTAAAAATTCTTCATGTAAGCCGAGCATATCCCCAAATGGTCGTACCAGTTTTACGCTTAAATCGTCATAAAAATCTTTCACTTCATTACAACGACGTTTGAGTTCGTCAAGATCATTTGCTGATACCCTTACCACATAAGACAGCTTGTACATAGATTCCTTGCTTTGGTCTAAATTGGTTTCCAGCTCATTCACACTTTCCAGAGCTTCCGCCACATTGGAGCTGGTTTCATTATCACTTTGCCAAGCGTGGTTATCCAAGTCTTTCAGTTCTTTCTTTTTATTGCGGACAGTAGATAGGGCTTTACGATTCGCTACAATTTCCACATTCATTGACGTATCAATCGGGAATGTAAATTGCTGTTGCTGGTAGTAGAAGATTTCAGAGGACGGGAAGTCCAGTTCTCCGACAATGCTGTTAATGGTAAAGTAAGCTACATAGACGGTTTCATCTTCCTGCTGGATTTTCAAATATCGCTGTTTTTCTTCCACCAAACAGCGAGTAGGCTTAATCAAGTCATAGTATTTAATCAGCGTTTCATTATCCAGCTTTTTCTTTGATAGATGGTACTCATACTCTTCATAGGCAGTGCCTGTCTGTCCGTAAAGGTGTTCAATCAGATAGCCGAAGTCGTCCTTATCTAACCTGCGGATTTTGAAACGACGAGAGATTTTATTTTCTAAGAGCTTTTCCATCTTCTGAAAACGCAGGATTTCATCATTACTCATACTAACAAAATCGCCCATCAGCTTATGGTTCACATCATAGACAAAATCAGACAAAGCATTTTTTGCTTCAACGGTAAGACTTTTCATAGAAAACTCCTGATCGTTGAGAAGCAACTTAAAGCCGATAAAGAAACGGTAGTTCACTTGATTTTCGCCAATCATGGATATTAAAGCGTCTGTCTGTTGGTCGATTTTGTCATAGGCAACCGCTTTGAGCTTGCCAGTGACTTCATTTTTGGAACGCTCTTGTGCAGAACGTATGCTGGATTCTGTACTGATTTGTAAAGCATGAATTTTGCCATCACGATTTTGTGCGATAAGCTGTCTGAAAGAATCATGCACTTGTATTTTCTGTTCTGGACTTAGAAATGAGTAATTGTAAGGAACAAGCTCATAGTAAGCATAACATTCCCCGTCTTTATTCCAGACGAGATTGTTTTCAATGTATTTAATTGGATATGCCATAAAATTCACTCCTAACTGCTGTAATGGCTTCTTGTGGCTGGTTTCTGCCAAGCGTTACTTTTTTTCCTGCATAGGTCAGCTTTGGTCGCAGTGCATAAGCAATGACAGACTTCAAAAATCCATAAGGCTTTTTACCATCAAAAGTTTTTGTAGACATAAACCATGTGAAAGCCACAGGAATCCCAAAGTATTTGAGAAATGCTCCCTCTATCATGGAAAGAGGGGGCAAGTTGCCAAGTATCATCACTGCAAAGAGTGACACGACAAACCATGTCATTTGCGTAAAGGTTATGGGAAACGGAAGTCTAAAATCATTGATAGAATACAGTACCTTTTCCACAGACCAGATACTGGTATAGCTTCGTATTTTCTTCATGTAATCAATCCTTTCATAAAAAATAGGGGTAGCTGATTGAGCCACCCCGTAAAATAGAAAATCTGCCAGTAGTAATGTACCGACAGATTTAATAGACGATTTCAAAAATCCCATGATTGGTTGAGATAAACGTTCCTGAAAGGTCTAAATCCCGACCATAGGCTTGATAATCAATATAGTTTTGAAGACTAGCTGGTACTTCGCCTAAAGCACCCGTTTCTTCAATGTAGTAGCGTGCCACGTCATACATATCATCACAATCGGAATGAATGATAATATCCTCTTGATGTTCGCTTAGTTCTTCAATGCTTGAAAAATGAGTGAGCAGAGCAGATAGCTCCGATTGTAATTCTTCGGGTAATTCCGATACCATTTCCCATAGTCGATTGAGTTCGCCAATGGAAGTGTATTCGTCAACCGTAAAGGGTAACTCGTAGTCATGAATGGCGTATTCCTCATATTCATCATTCAAGCCGATTTTCTCTTTGACTTCCTCAAAGTCAATGGGAAAGGTAAACCACGCACCGACCAATTCGCCCTCATTGTATTTGCCTAAATTCGCAATATAGACTTGCATATCGTCCATATATTCACGTCCTTTCTTTGTAGAGATTCAAAAATCCCTACCGCACTTCGTTTGGTGTACCATTCCTTTGCGGAACATAAGAAAACCACTTATATTCCACAAAAGAACGGTTTTATTTAAGCACCAATAATGCGATTGAATAGCTCTAGTAAAATGTCTTTTACTCCAGCAGCGTTGAAGACTAAGCCAACCGCAATAATCGCAATAATTAAAAAGCCAATCAGTTTGCTAAACTCACGCTTGAAGCCAAGATACAAGCCAATCACAACGATTGCTAAAAGCACCAGTGATTGAGCGTTTGATAGAAACCAGTTATAAAGGTTTTGTCCAAAATTCATAAAAATGTTCTCCTCTCTATATTCAATGAATTTGTATTTGAGTTATTTTTTTGTTGTTATCACGTCCTGTTCTTTTACTGACTGTTGCTTCAAAATCTGCTTGTGTCGGTCTGTCAGTTTCGCATGGTCGAGAATGTCTTTTACAACCTGCGTCTGGTTGATTTCATCAAGTTTAATCGCAACCTTTAAGGTCGGGGCAACTTGATGAGATAGCCAGTTCAGCGTCCTTTGGAAGGAGTAAGGCTCTGGTTTTGTGGTTAGTTTTAATCGTTCACGATTGTTCCCAATAAACCAAGCCCATTCTTCATTCAGTTTCCAATCAGAACGAGGTTTGGAATCGTCTTTATCTACAAAACGGATATACCGATTGATAATTTTAAAGGCGGTATGCTCTGGATTGTCATAGACGAGTAAATCACGGACTGCATAATAGGCACGCTCATTTTTCAATCGAATCTCAAAACGGTTTTTTACTTCTGCGTCTTCAATGGGAATATCATTTTTCTTGTACTGCTCGTAGTCCTTTTCATAGATACAGAAATAAACTTCACTTTGTAATGAACCGATATAGAGGGTGTTTCCCATACATTCCTTTTCCTCTTTGCGTACCAGTTCGCCACTGCGATAGCTTTTAAAACTGCGGAAGACGGAGATACATTCTTCCTGTTGGCACTTTTCAGTGAGTACAGGGATATTCAAAATCCCTGTCTTATCGTTAATGGCAAGGTCAAGGCGTTTCATCACACCGCCAGCCACCAAAACGTCCATAAAGAACTCATACCAGCTTCTTTGTTGTGCCAGAAGATAGCTTTCAAATTGTCTGCACCCACGACCTTTCAATTCCACCAGAACTCCTTTGTCCAGTTCATGGGAGCAAAGGACGAATATGTCGCCTAAAGCATAATGCTCTGAATAAGAATAGAAACCATAGTCCTCATGAAGAAAATAGGACAGTTTCAGTTGTAAGATGTTTTCGACCACCTGCTGTACGTCTGTTGTCGGAAAGCGAATCCTTACATAATCAAACAGCATTTCAAGGGGAGCGTCGGGATTGAAGCGTTCCAGAGCTTCCCAAAGGGACTGCTGTAAATCCTCTGATGGCTTGACTTTTCCTGTTTCAATATCGCTTAGATACTGCCTTGTAATACCAGTCGCAACAGCTAAACGGTTTTGAGATAGTCCATAAGCCAAGCGTTTTTCTTTTAAATGCTGTAACCAAGTTTGTTCATTCAGTAAAAATCCCTCCAATCAAAAAGGCGTATGTCAACTTTTAAAGCCCATTTGACATACGCTGAAATTTTGTAAATCCCTTGTAACCAAAGGATTTTCTAATGTTTTTTTGACTGTTTCCTGTCGATTTGTACCCCCCTGTTAGATACGGGGGGTTAAGTGCTGGCGTGGCTATTGCCACACCAGCCAGCAAGATCAGTCCACACCTGCGACTTCCGCTTCGCACGTCGCCTGCGTGGACTGTCTGCTGTTGGATAACTTTTTAATTTCCTCCAAGAAATCATATCCTTTTGGTACAAGGGGAGTATAAAACTCTGATATGACACTTGTTCCTACATCAACATAGCCACGACCTTTGATTCGCTTTAAGAAGAAATCCTTTTGTACGTCACTGCCAAACATCATGCCATAGCCCATTTCAGACATACGACCTAAAGCCACTCTGAAATTAAACTGATCACGGATTCCGTCGCCTAAATATTTTGCGTCTGGACGTTGACAAGCCAGTATTAGAAAGAAGCCAGCTTGACGACCTAACATGACAATCTGTTTCAGCTTATTCATAACTGCGGTGTTTTCTTTTGTTCCCAGCATTTCCATGAAAGCGACGTATTCATCAAAGATTAAGAAGTGTGCCGGGAGACCTAAGTAAGCATAATTTTTGCCAGTCTTATAGTTCTTCATCTGCTTCATTTCCTCACTACGTTTCATCATTTCTTCATAGAATGTTTCAATGCAAGAAAGCAAGTCTTCTTTTCTATAGTAGACATTTGCCATCACAGAACCTAAGTCCGCAAGGTCAGCATTTTTCGGGTCAAGAATATACAGTTTTGAATCTGTATGAAGCAAGGCTTCAATCAGTGTCAGTATAAAGTAAGTTTTACCGCCACCTGTACCACCAGCAATCAACATATGAGGGAGCTTATCATATTCCCACCATACGTTTTTCATTAAGCGAAGTTTACCATCTTTAGCTTCTACTTCATCAATAGAAATACGACTGGCTATGGTGTCATAGAGCAAAGTATATTCCACATAGGAATCCTTTAACTCTTTATCCGTCAGCTCACAGTACAAGCCACTCTCTAATTTCTTTTCCAAGTGTAAGAGTTGGTCTTGATATTTTCCCAGCGTGATTTCCACCCGTATCTGTATCAAGCCATTTTTAAGTCGATAATACATTTTAGGGAAGTAGGTTATCTTTTCCTTTGTACGACCAGCACTATCTTTAAAGAAACCCTCTGTTTTGACCTGTTCAGATTCATACCACTTGTTTTCAAGTATCATCTTTGCCAGTTTTTGACGGTGGTAAAGTTGTTTAACCGTATCATAGCGAACCCGTTTGAATACAAACGCTACCAGCAAGCAGATAAGAATTGCGACACTGAAACTGATAATTAAATAGGGAATGTCAATCTTATCTGCTTGTGATAGGTTAAAATCCTGCCAGTTGATCTGCTGGATTGTCTTCACATGAAACAGTCCGACAACCAGCAGGAAAACAGGCAGGAGTGACGCTATCGTAAAATGAAAGACTAAATCTTTACCAGATGGGCGAATCCTTTTACCACGCTGTTTCATGCGAAAAAGTCTCCTTTCTACCTAGCGACTATTTGTCTTGTGTCGGTTCTTTCTTTGCTTGTGGTTGAGCTTTGAATGAACTAGAATCCTTTGTCAGCACAATATCGTCTGCCTTGATATACCAGTCAACATCTGCTCCTTGATAGGTGGCAGTAGCAACGGTGTCCGCAATGGGATTGATAAGTTCCACCCGTGCGTTATAATCAAACTCTTTCAAAGGCACGCTGGCAGGAATACTTACTTGAATCATGCGTCCTTGTCCTTTGGATTTTAAGTCATAGGTACGTTCCTTGATTTCATCTGAAACCGACCCGTCTTCATTTTGGATTCTCACTTCACGACGTAGAGCAGAGAATTTCAATTCTCCAAAAGTCGTGTCTTTATCTAATACAATGCCATTTGCTAATCTCATCATTTTTCCTCTCTTTCTTTATTCTTTTATCATGTCGTCAGCATGTAAAAGGTAATTTGTAAAACCACGAGTGCCGATTTTGTAGCCCTCTGCGGTAATACGTGGATTGACTAACTTCACACGTTCCTCAAAGCCGAAATGTTTTTCGCCAGCTTCAGCAGGAAGCACCACCACAATATCATCTGCTCTTTGAACATCAGAATAGAGATTATAGCTTCTTGATAAGACAGTTAGCCGTCCGTTGATTCTTCGCTGAACGACTTTATCCTCGCCAGCAAATTCTAAATTGCCGAATGTTTTTTCCATGTTGGGAATCACAAATTTAAGTTCCATATTTTTACCTATCCTTTCTTTTTTATTGGCTGAATGAATGTTTGATGGTCTTAAAGAGTGGGGAACGACCTTTTGATTCTTGATTTTTTGTTTTCATAAGTTCACTTCCTTTCAAAATCGGGTAAAAAAAAAGACACCTCATTTTTTGAAGTGTCTACCTATTAAATATTCAAATTTTATTGGAAGTATCTTTATATCTTCACTTTTCAAGGATAAATCGTCGTATCAAAGCTCATTCATAAGTAGTAAATTAGTAGTAAATTGAGTGGTTTTGACCTTGATAAAGTGTGATAAGTCCAGTTTTTATGCGGATAACTAGATTTTTATGCTATTTTTCTTTGAAAAAACCTTCATTTCTAAGATAAAATAAAGGCTTTGTGGGAGGTATTAGCGAATGACTGTGAAAGCATGTGTGGCTAATGGGTTAGGAGGTTGCGCTGCTTTCCATGTTTGGTAGTCCGAAAAACTCTTGATTGGTGTTTTTACTCACTTTCTATTTACTACCACCTACTAGTGAAAAATGCACCTATGGTTTTAATAATTGCATAGAGGAATGCTTTTTTCGTGTTCTGGAATCTGTTTTATAAATGTAATAATTCGAAATTAAAAGAAATAATATGACAATGATAATCCAAGCCAAGATAAGCATGATTTTCCTCCTCTAAAAAGCCAGTTACACCTTGAGTTTAACGAAGATAGTTCCCCATAACTACCCCTAACTCTATTTTCTACATACAAATATAATACCCTTTATAACACGTCTATGGCTCCTTCTTTTGAATATGAGAGGGATAAAATTATTAGGATTTAATCGTGAAAAATCACCTAAACAAAAAGCAAAACGTTATCTTCACTAAAAAACCAGCAAACGCTGGCTTTTTCGTCTATTTAATCATCTAGAGTTCTGATAGGAAAATAATAATAGTAATTTATATAGGAAAAGGAAAAATTCGCTCTAGATTTTTAAAGTACATCTTAATTAGCGACGCTGTCTCAATTCACCAGTTTTGGCATCGCAGAAAAGGCGTTTACCACCAACATAGACATAACGTCCTTTCACTTGACGACCTGAACCGTCGAAGTAAAGTTGTTTGCCATTGATGACCTGTTTCCCAGTCACTGCTTGACCTGCTGCGTTAAAGTAATACCAGCAACCACGGCCAGCTTCGACAAAGCGGTTCACCACTTGCTCACCAGTGTGGGCATCAAAGTAGCATTTCTTACCTTGGACAGTGAGCAATTTACCTTTGACTTGAGCACCGTTGCTACCAAAGTAGTAAACTTTATTGTTAATGTTTTGAAGACCTGTTACTTTGTGACCATCTTGGTTAAGGTAAGCCCATTGGTTAGCCGCGATTTGAATGAATTGGTTGATGACTGCTTGGCCAGTAACGGCATCATAATAGCGTCCTTCAGCCCAGCCACCTTTTAATTGGCTATGGTCTTTATTGAAGTAATAGAGTTTACCATCAATCACTTTTGCACCTTGAACGAGGCAACCAAAAGCATCCGCATAATACCAGTTGTTATTTTCAAAGATAAAGCGTGAAACAGCCATTTCACCTGTTTGAGCTGAAATGTAGTATTGCTTGTTGCCTTGTTGCATCATCTGACCTTTGATTTGACGGCCTTCTGAGTCAAAGCAGTATTCTTTACCATTGATGATACGTTTTCCTGTCACAGCGTAACCATGTTCATCTAGGTAGTACCAAGCTTGGTTTTCTTTATTTTGAACAAAGGTATTTACAGCCATATTACCAGTATCAGGGATGAAGTAACGGATACGGCCATCTGAGAAGCGAATAAACTTGTCTTTAGCTTGGATACCTGTTTGTGTATCAAAGTAGAAGGTTGTGCCACCCATTTCAATGAGACCAGTAGCCATGTGACCATAACAGTCGAAATAGCGGACATCCTTACGATAACCTGCAAAATCGTAGAAACCGTTGATAGCTTTCACACCATTCTTATCGTAGTAATAAGTGTAGCCATCGCTACCTTTAACAAGTGAGTCACGAGCTTGGAGACCATTTTCAAGGAAGTAATAAGCCTTTCCATCGATAACCTTTTCGCCTTTGACCTTTTGACCATATTGATCGTAATAATACCATTGATTTTCGCCTACACGTACAAATGATGACTTGGCATTGTTCGAATCAACACTTGGTTTAGTCTCGCCTGAGATGATTTGGTAACCTGAGTTATTTTGTTGATTTCCTTGTGAAATGATAGTGACATTAGCATTTGAACCATTTGAATGACCTACTGTCACGTTTGGAAACAGTTTATTTGAATTCGAAACGATAGTCACATTTGGCGTTGTTCCTGAAGCCGTGATGGTAATTGTCGTGTTTCGACCACCATTCCAATGAATGCCGTTTGAGTCAGACGAACTTGTCGTAATTGTCGCAAAACCGCTAGCTGACGATGATGAAGACCATGATGATGAAGACGAGTAAGAATACCAAGCTGAGCTTGACGAACTTGACGCACTAGCACTTACTGATGCTGAGCTGCTACTTGATTGGTAAGCAGAACCCGTTTGTGATGAATTAGAGTTTTGTGTTCCTACTACTTGAGAAGATTGTGACGAACTCACTTGACCAGCTCCGCCACCTACCACAGTCTGTGATGAGCCTCCTGTTGAGGCAGATGATGAAGACTCGTAGCTTGAGTTTGTTTGACTGCCATAGTTAGATGACACTGCTGACAAATGGCCAGCGTCTTCTTTCAAGGTTGGCGAATAGCTTTCATTAATCAATGAAGCACTTGACTCAATGCCTGCATCTGTTTGTTCAAAACCGTCACCATTAGGAAGTGACACTTCATCTGCTTGTGCAGATTGGTCTGCTAAGAGAGCACCACCCGCAAGTGCAACCATCGACAGCGTACTAACTCCGATAGTCACCCAGTTTTTCTTGACCTTGTGCAACTTAAATCCAACTTTCTTTTCCATAACATACACCTTTCAATATAACTTTATTTCTCTATACTATGTTAAGGGATTTTGGAAGCGAATACAATTACAGATGCATAAGCCTAGTCTCATAAGACTAACCTTCTACCCATAATCCATTTGAAAAAACAAGCCTAAGATATATACCTATAGCCTTTATATGTTAGAAAACGTTACCAAAAAAACGTTCGGATTTTCTTAAATCGACACAGAAATTCCGATGTTTAGCCGTTTTAGCTCCTCCATCATTAGAGGACTGAGTATAGTTTAAAGCGAAAGTAAGCAGTTTATTGACGATTCTATTAATCAAACTCATTGTTTGCTTACAATCCACTAGCCATTTCGAGGGAAAATGATAAAAGAAAAGTACTTGAAGGAAAATACTTCAAGTACTTAAAAGTTTTGAAATTATGTGGAAAACTACTGATTTTCAATCTATAAGCTTCTGGGATAGTCCCAAAAATACATTTTTTCTGCCTACTTATCGTTTTCTGACCCAAGCTCCAATATTGGCATCATAGTAACGGCGTTGGCCTTTAACCCAGACGTAACGGCCTTTGACCTGACGGCCAGAAGCGTCAAAGTAGAGGTGTTGGCCGTTGATGACTTGTTCACCAGTTACGGCTTGGCCTGAGGCGTTAAAGTAATACCAAACACCACGAGAAATTTGGATAAAGCGATTGGTTACGGCTTCACCACTATTGGCATCAAAGTAGTATTTCTTACCTCTGTAAGTCAGAAGTTTCCCTTTAGCTTGGACACCGTTGCCTTCAAAGTAGTAAAGTTTACCATTGATATGCTGGAGACCGACTACCTTTTGACCATTTTGGTTGAGGTAAGCCCATTGGTTGGCACCGACTTGGACAAAGCGGTTGGTTACGGCCTGACCTGAGTCACCATCATAGTAACGGCCGTTAGCCCAGGCACCCTTGACTTGGCTATAATCATTGTTGAAATAGTAGTGATTACCATTGATAACTTGAGCGCCTTTAACCAGCTTACCATTGCCATCGACATAGTACCACTTGTTGTTTTCCGTCACAAAGCGTGAACGAGCAATTTCACCGCTATCGCCATCAAGGAAGTAACGTTGGTTATTGATAGTGACAAAGTGTCCCTTAACCTGACGTCCTTCATTGTCAAAGTAATACTGCTTACCGTTAATCGTTTGAAGACCTGTCACGGCATAACCGTTGCTATCGAGGAAATACCAAGCCTTGTTTTCAGGATTTTGCGCAAAACGGTTGACTGCGAGATTTCCTGTATCTGGAATGAAGTAACGCGTGCGACCGTCCGCAAAGCGGATGAACTTGTCTTTGGCTTGAATACCTGTCTTTTCATCGAAATAGAAGGTTGTGCCATACATGTCGTGGAGGCCACGATACATTTGACCGTTGCCATCAAAATAGCGAACATCTTGGCGAGGACCCGCAAAGTCGTAGAATCCATTGAAGGCCTGAACTCCTTTAGGATCGTAGTAATAGACGTGACCATCACTGCCTTGGCGAAGGACATGACGTAGCTGGAGACCATTGTCTAGGAAGAAGTATTTCTTACCATCAATGACCTGTTCACCTGTGACCATGTTACCGTTCTTATCAAAGTAATACCACTGGTTGGCACCGATTTGAATGAAGGTATTCTTAGCAAGGTAGCCACTCGTTGAGAGGTATTGGACCTTATCTCCAACCCTACGGAAACCAGTTGCTGTGATTTCAGTCATTTGTTTCGGAAGGAAGGTTTGACCTGCTTTCAGGTTGAAGTATTGGTTTGTTGCGTTGTCTTGCAAGACATAGCGAGCCCCTGTACCTTGGATATTGCTTCCATTGAAATACTTGGCTGACCATTGCGTGATTTTCTCATTGGTTGTCAATTTACGGCCGTTTGAAATCTGCACGCGCTCAAAGATAGCTGGGTATTTTGCCTTCAATTCATCAAGGAAGGCACCACCGTACTTGCCTTGGAAGTCATTTCCAAAGGTACGTGTTTTAGCTGCATAGAGACTATTGTAGATTTCGGCATTTGGACGTGGTGTGCCGTAGCTGTTGGTACGTGAAGCTGTTACCACTTCTTTTCCAGGAAGGTTGTAAATTTGATCTGGAACCCAGTCAGCAATGGCTGAGATACCTTCTGCGTGAAGGGCACGAAGGGCATCCATGAGGTCTTTGAGTGAACCGTATTTGTTGTTCTTACTCATGGCAATATCGTAACGGTCCTCGAAGGCGTAGCCGTTTTCAATGATAGAATCCAAGAAAGTGCCGTCTTGGCTAGACACGTACTGTGGCGCAAATTCAAAGGAAGTGATTCCCCACTCTTTGAAGCGTTTGGCATTTTGAGCAATGACACGGTTGGTGTACTGACTTGGTGTCTTAACGAAATCTTGGAAGTTTGAGAAGCCTTCGTAAATGACTTGTGAATCAAGAGCTGCTGATGATTCAAAGACCTGCTCACCCTTCTTAGTTGTCGAAGCCTTGGTGCGGGCATCTTGGTTTTCAGAAGCACCTACTGGCACCCAAACTGCCAAATAACCTGAAACTTCAACGGTTGAATGACCAGCAATATCGTCTGCTGTGAAAGTCAAGTTCCCTTGATTGTCCGTATAGCGAACCAATCCAGCTGGCACATCAGAATCCTTGAGGTAGGTCGCAAGACCTGTCGATTTGCTGAGAAGTAATGGACGGTAAGCCTGATTTTTGTGGGCAGCTCCCATATTGACCACCAAATGATCATTTGCTCCCAACTTCATATCTGGACGGTTGGCTGTAAGGACGAGCATTCCTTGGTTGCGTGTTTCGGCAGTACCAAGCTGGTTGGCTTCTTCTGCTCCTTTACCATAACGCACAGATGACATGATTTCATAGCCATTAAGCTTAGTAACCTTCATGTCTTGACCACCTGCTACATATTTGATGCGAGCACGGAGCAGGGCATCGATGGCATTATAGTATGGTGATTTTTCAGCCATGTATTGGCCATCGTCGGTAAAGAGATCACCGTAGTAAACACGAGTGATACTATCCTTGTTGGTCAACATTGTGGCATAGGCAGCTGGGATATTGTACTGGGTGTACTTTTTATCAGCCTTGCGCATGTCCGCATTGTAGATTTCGAAGGCCTGTTTGAGCTCATCCATAGTGAAGGTGAAACCATCTGTTTTTGGATTAATCTGCTTGCTGATGATATTGGCCAAAACAGCTTGCACTTCACTATCATGGGCACGCACGAAAATATAATTGGCATCACGTGGCGTGTGTTTCTGCTCACTTGAACGGTTGTTAAGAGAATTAGTAATGACACGTTCCAAGCTACCACGGTAATTGCTCTTACGCAAGAAAGTCGTCAAAAGCGTTTCACGTAGTGGATTGTCGATGGACAACTGAGCACCCTTGGTATCCTTGTTGTATTGATGGTCGTTGTATGACCAAGCTTCAAGGATTGACAAGTGGGCAATAGCGTTGGCTTCATTGTCAGCCACACGGTATTTTTCCTTGAAGTAGTCAGAAGCAATCTGCAAGAGGTCCGCATCCACATTGTCCACCGCATCGATACGAACACCGTCAAAGTTGGCACTTGGATCATTGCCAAGGATAGAACCAATATTCATGATGTAGTGGAGCCAGTTTAGTTGCTCAGCCTGAACAGCTGGGTTAGAGTTGTCGATATCGTTAGCCAAGAGCAACTCGTAGCCACCATTTGAACGGTCAATATGGTATTTGCGTATCCCCGTTTGGTTAGTCGGTGTGCGGTTCATGAGGCGGAAGTCTGAATTGGCATGACTAGTCGTACTATTATTGAGGAAGGTCAGAGCGCCTCCTTGCAAGTGGTCTTTACCAACTAAGAGATTGTCCTCACTCTCAGAGTTCCAGCCAGGCTGTGTTTTGATGAAATCTGACATCAACTGGCGAAGCCAAATGGTATTGCCCTCACGACCAATACGTTCCTCAATTCCTCGTTGAACCGTTTCGGCAGCAGCTGCCAAGTCATAGCTCATCATGTCGGTCGTATAGGTCTTATTACCAAACCCTTGTTGACTCATATAGTTGAGGTAGTTAACCTGTGTCACCTTGTCTGGCCACCAAGTCATCAAAAGGGGACGATAATCTTTCTCAGTTGAAGCTGTCCAATTTTTTCCATCCTTCAAAATCTGTTTTGGACGGTACCAGCTATCAGCCGTCAAGAAATTGTCCAAGTGTTCAAAACTCTTGCTTGACGTGTCGTAGGCCTGGTTATAAACCGCATAGATAGAGTTATTTGGAATGGCATCGGCACGATACAAAGGTTTACTTTGATCTACCATAGCCCCAGTCTCATCGAAATAATAAAGGCGACCATCAAGTTCAATGGCTGTGTTCTTTTTCACAACGCCATTTTCAACATAATACTGCTTGCCATCAATCGTCTTCAAGTTAGAAGCTACTGGCTTATAGTCAAGACTTGGCTGACTTGGTTGGACTGGCTTGTTAGGTTGAGACGGTTGACTTGGTTGAACAGGTTTGTCTGGTTGATTTGGCTGCGTTACAATGGTCACATTTGGTCTTGTGCCATTTGGACTTGTCACCGTCACGTTTGGCTTAGGCGTGTTTGGCCCTGTGATAATGGTTATATTTGGAGTCGTACCGCTGGCCGTAATCGTGATGTTAGTGTTGCGGTTAGCATTGATACGAATAGTACTATCAGCAGCGCGTGTTGCGATTGATGGCGCTGCATTAGTCAAGACTCTAGGTCTTACTTGTTCTGTCACACTTGGAGTAGACTGAGCACTTGTTTGCACAGCTACTTGAGTTGATGTCTGACCTTGTGACACCTGTTCAGTAGTCTGTGTCTCTTGGCCACTGGATTGAGTTTGCGAAGAAACTGCCACTTCTTGACCGATAACTTGACTACTTTGCGCTTGAGCAGTTGCCTCTTGGCTGACTGCACTTGTCGTCGCCTGAGAGCTTGTTTCGTGGCTTACGCTGGCTGTTACTACTGCTGCAACACTTGCTTGAGCACTAGCTTGCTCAGTAACAGTTGTGGTCGTCACTAGACTGGCAGTGCCATCCTCACTCAGCTGTTGCAGGCCATCACCATTTGGCGTGCTTGTCTCATCAGCCTCTACCTTACCTTGAGCTAGGAGGCTTCCACCTGCCAAGGCAACCATTGAGAGAGTGGTCACCCCGATAGTTACCCAGTTTTTCTTAACCTTGTGTAGTTTAAAACGTACCTTATTTTCCATCTATATCAATCATCCTTTTTCTGTTGTTGACTCTACTCTATGATATATTCAGACAAATTACAAATAGGAAAAAATCATCTTCTTTTCATAAATCTCTGCCACACGCTCAGTTATATTAACTTTGATCACTGAAAATGAGACCTTACACCGCATGTAAGGTCTTAAATAGAGAGTTTTCGATTCTAAAACACCTTCAACCGCTTATCTTCAAAGGCTTTTGAAGATTAAAGCAAGCTTCAATTAACCTTAAGAGATAGCAAAACTATGAGAGAAGTAGCCCCTAAAAAGACAATTCTGAAAAGAAAATTTTAGATAGAAAGACTCTATTTTTTCATCTGACTAAGATCGTGGTCTGTCTATGAGGAACAAAAATTAAAAATATAAATGATTTACACAGGTGAATTCTTATTTGACTAACGAAACTAAATATAGAATCTTTTATGTCAGTTCTTTAACATTTTTGATAATTCCGTTAGTTTCTGTTGTTTATTCTTAAAAAAGGATTATAATGAAGCTAGGTGAACATGTAAGCGTTTTAATTTTGCTTTAAAGGACACTTGGGGGATTATCTAAAAGATTGACATTAGTTACCTAATGCCTAAATAAGGATTATAGTAGGTTAACCATTCCTGAGTCACTTTGAACCATCAAACTAGGGCTCATAAAAAGAATACAGCATCATTTCAAACTAGAGCTCTAGAGGGGACGCCTCATACTAGTAAGCTCTAGTTTTTTGTGTCTTTGAAGCCCAAAATAAACGAGATCTTCCATGCTTAGAAAGGAGGAAAATTCCGAACGGCTCTCGTTTTTCTAGAATCATTTCGTCAGAACTCATGTTTGCCTTGAACAGTCTCGTAATACCGAAATTGAGGAGACTTGGAGAAATAAGGATTGTCATAAAAAGATTAACTTACATCGCTAGGGACTCTACCCAATGCTCACTTTTCATAAACTCTCATGACAGCCCTTATTTTGCAGTATGTAAAAAGTTTAAAATGAAAGGAGAATTACCATGGAAAAGAAAGTACATTTTAAACTTCACAAAGTTAAAAAACATTGGGTAACTATTGCAGTGACAGGACTTGCTCTGGGATTGAGTTTTGCAGGCCTCAGCTACGCTTCAGCTGAAGAACAACCTACACCTGTTAATGAAGCAACTGTTGAAGCCATCATCAAAGAAGGTGCTATTGACGTTGAGGCTCCAGCAAGTAATGAAGCCACAACTAAACCTGTAGAAAACACAGCTGCTACCGCTTCGAGCGAGGTTGCCACTATGTCAGAAACACCAGTAGCTAGCTCTGAAGTGGCTTCAACAGAAATTGTTTCTGAAAAACCAAGCTCTGAAGTGACAAGTACAGCTAGTTCAGAAACTACGCATTCTGAGGTAAGTACAACGACTAGTGAAAGTATTTCACACGAAAATAAAAGCACTTCATTAACTACTGATAGTACAAACACAACTGAAAATAATATCACTGGCGGTCACTACTACAGTGATGAACAGGGGAATTGGTACTATGAAGATGCTAATGGGAAAAAACTTACTGGAGACCAAACGATTGATAACGTAAGAGTCTCCTTCTGGGAGGACGGAAAACAAATTAAAGGACCACAAATCGTAAATCACAAACTATACCGTATAAGATGCACTATTATGACCCTAACACCGGAGCTAGAGTTAGAAAAGAAGGTCTCGTTCAAGATAAAGAAGGAAGAACCTTTTTTATCAATAATGACGGTTCTAAATATACAGGAACTCGTATGATTGATGGTAATCTTTATTATTTCGAAATCAACTCTGGTGTCATGCAAAAAGGAATCAGCATAGAGCTAGAAGATGGAAAGACTCTTCCAACTTCTAATAAATATGGAACGCCCACAAACATTACCCGTCGTTACTATTTTGACTCAGAAACCGGTCAGTTAGTAAAAAAACAAACAATTAAAGAAAATGGTAAATGGTACTACTACGGTGATGATGGAAATGCTATTCGTCCTAAAGATGGGGAAACCCTTATTAATGGACAAATCGTCTATCTCTACTCAAACGGCCGTCAAGCTAAAGGAGAACTTGTTCTTGATAATGGGGTCCTCCGTTACTATGATCCTGATTCTGGAGCTCGTGTTGTAAATACAAGCCTAACGATCAATGGGATGACTTATAACTTTGATGAAAATGGAATTGGTAAAGATGCTCCAAACCCTAACGGCTACTATAGCGATGAACAGGGTAACTGGTATTATAAGAATGCAAGCGGAGAAAACCTTATCGGTTCCCAAATCATTAAAGGACAAAGAGTATTCTTCCGGGATAATGGACAACAAGTCAAGGGGGCCTTAATAGATATATATAATGACCTTAAAGGTTACTACGATGTCAATACAGGAAATCTCGTAACCAATCGTTACGTTGAAGTTAATGGTAATTGGTACTATGTTGATAAATTCGGCAGCCCACTAAAAGGAGCCTACATTATTGATGGACAAGATGTTATGTTCGATCCCCATAATGGTAAACAGATTAAAGGAGGATTTGTAAGAGATCCGAAGTTTATCTCCAAATATTATTACATGCCTAAGTACTACTATGATAAAGACAATGGTTGCAAAGTAACCCATGCAGGCTTTGTTAATGAAAATGATTCAACCTACTACCTTGATGATAAAGGACAAATAGTTCTTGGGCTTCAGGAAATTAATGGCGATTTCTATTACTTCCGTCCAGAAAATACGTATAAACACTATGACATTGGAGAAATGTTACGAGATCGTTTTATCTATGAAAATAATAAGGTCTATTATGTTGATTATAGTGGTAAAATCTTGAAAAATCGCTTTTTCGAACGTAATGGAACTGGAACTTGGTATTATTTTACAAAAGATGGTACAGCTGCAACAGGAGAAGTTGAAATTAATGGTCAAAAACTATACTTTGATAATCCTTGGGGTTTTCAGACCAAAGGAAGGGTTGCTCAAAACGGTAAATTCTATGACAAAGACTCTGGTGAACTAGTGACCAACACTTTTAAAGAAGTATTGACTTCCGTTGGTAGTACCATAAATGGCGAAATTTTATATGCAAAGGACTGGTATTACCTTGATAGGGAAGGCCGACCACTAAAAGGACCTCAAACACTTGATTATGTCAAAATGTACTTCTTCCCTAATGGAGCACAGGTTAAGGGACGTTTTGCTCCTGATGGACACTACTATGATAAGGATACTGGTGCACTTGTAACAAACCGTTACGTCCATATCTATAACTGGAAATTTCAAGATAAATACGGTAATCCTGTCGATAACTTTTTTATCAAGTACCCACATAATTTTATTTTTGGTCTCAATGATAACACAATACCAGTAGACATTAGTCACTACCCACTTTCAAGCAAAGACTTCGATTGTGAGGACTATTTCTACTACGTTGATGTCAATGGTGATAAAGTTACCGGTGAACAAACCATTGACAATGTCCCAGTCTACTTCCACAGTAACGGTAAACAAGCCAAGGGTGAACTAGTCACCGTTGATGGTAAAATCCACTACTACGATGCCAACTCAGGTGCCCGTTTGTCAAACATTGACATTACTATTAAAGGGCAAACCTATCATTTTGATGCGGATGGAAACGGAACACTCATTAGTTAATGAAGTTATAGAGACTCCTTCTAAATAATGACAGTTTAAAATGAAAGGAGAATTATCATGGAAAAGAAAGTACATTTTAAACTTCACAAAGTTAAAAAACATTGGGTAACTATTGCAGTGACAGGACTGGCTTTGGGATTAAGTTTTGCTGGCCTTAACTATGCTTCAGCTGAAGAACAGCCTACCCCTGTAAATGAAGCGACTGTTGAAGCCATCATCAAAGAAGGTGCTGTTGACGTTGAGGCTCCAGCGACTAATGAAGCCACAGCTAAACCTGCAGAAAACACAACTACTACCGCTTCGAGCGAAGCAACCACAGTATCAGAAGCACCAGTGGCCAGCTCTGAAGTTGCTTCAACAGAAACAGTCTCTGAAAAACCAAGCTCTGAAGTCACAAGCACAGCTAGTTCAGAAGTAGCTAATTCTGAAACTACACATTCTGAGGTAAGTGCAACAAATATACCTACAAACAACGAAAACCTCATCATAAGTGCTTCTCCCGATAAAACAACTTTAGATACCTCACAAAAATATGGTGATTTCACCATCACTGTTGAAGCGGAAGGTATCACAAAAAAGACAGATAAAAGAGAGAGTTTCGTTTCAGATGCAAATGGTGTTACCTATTATGTAGATTCAAAAGGGCAGCTGGTTACCGGACCAAAAGTAATCAACGGTTTCCAATATTACTTTAACGATGACGGCACTATGGTAAAAGGGCAGCTTAGGAAAGTTGACGACAAACTGCACTTTTATGATGAAAACGATGGCAAGCTAGTAACAGACCGTTTTATTACATTCAAAGACAACCACTATATTCCAGAAGAAAACTATAGTAAAGTTGTTTACTTCAATGAACCTGCTTATATCGAACCAAACTATTATGTAATGCCTGGACTAGAACGTTACTATTTCGATAAAAATGGTAACACTCTTAAGAAAGGTCGTCAGACAATTTTAGGTGATGACTATTACATCTATGACAATGGCCAAGTTGCTGTTCATAGACTAATGGAATTAGATCACAAACGCTACTACTTTGATGACAAAGGGGCCTTAGCCAAAAACAAACAATTTCCTATCATCGAAAAGGGTCTTCGGAAGTCTATGCCATATGTATTTTATTCAGACCACGATGGGGTGGCTGATTATCTCAATAAACAACTAAACATTGTGACTTATCCGTTCCCAATTTACTATACTCTTCCTTCAGAAAATAATATAGAATATCCAAAAAATCAATTTATGATGGACTACGAAGGTCGTTGGTATTACTTCAACAAAGACGGATTTCCTGTCACTGGACCTAAAACTATTGATGGCTTTGAACTCTACTTCCATGAATCATCTCGCCCAGAAGGACATCAAGCTAAAGGTGAATTCATTAATATTGATAATAAAATCTACTACTTTGACAAAGACAATGGCCGTAAAGTCAAGGATACATCTTTTGAGTTAAACGGTATCCATTATATCGCAGATAAAGAGGGTAACATTACTATCCAAGGTGATTCTAGATTCCATAACCAATATGTCAGCGATGATAAAGGCAACTGGTATTACTACAACTCCGATGGCAATAAACTCATTGGCGAACAAACCATTGATAACGTCAAAGTTTACTTTAAGGACAGTGGAGTCCAAGTTAAAGGACACTTCGCTCCGAATGGACATTTCTATGACAAGGATAGTGGTGAACTTGTTACCAATGCTTATGTAGAAGACAATGGAAACTGGTACTATGTCGATGAAAATGGTCAAAAACTCATTGGAAACCAAATTGTTGATAGTTATCATGTTTGTTTTCACAGTGATGGTCGTCAACTAAAAGGTGAGGCTAGCTACTCAAATTCAGGTCTACCAAAACATTACTATGATTTGCATAATGGACAAATGGTTATCAACTCTCTTATTCAAATCGATGGTAAGACCTATAAAGCTGATAATGAAGGTAAACTCTCTGAAGTACCATATGCTTTAAACTATCGTAACCAAATTGTTACCGACGAATTTGAAAACAGCTATTATTATGACTACCAAGGAATGATGGTCAAAAATCAATATGTTACTATCTATCACCTAGAGAATGACTATCTTAACCCTAAAATTAGAAAAGTCACCTATTATGCAGGATATGACGGAAAATTCCTTCACGGTCCCCAAACAATAAATGGTGTTGCTACTTATTTCAATGCCTATGGTGAACAAATCAAAGACCAGTTCGCAGACGATGGTTACTATTATGATAAAGATACCGGTGCTCGTGTTAATTTAGGCGTCAACCGATCAGTTATGATAAATGGTAAATGGTATCATCTTGACCAAAACGGAAAGCAATCTAAAGGAGAGTTTATTAAACAAGGAGACAACAAATACTACTACGATAAAAATAATGGTGAGCGTGTCATTGGAACACTTTTTGAAGTGAACGATAAACTTTATATTTCAGATCAAGAAGGTATCATTACTGAAAAGAAAGATGATATCAAAAAAAATGGACTGTTCTATGATGACTACCACAATATCCATTATATGAATGATAATGGTCATCTAGCTAGGAGCTTATACGTCCCTTCTGACCACAATGGATTTAGCGATGAGATAAAGCCGTTTTACTATTTTGGTTCCGAAGGAATAGCATTAAAAGGGGAACATACTATTAATGGTGAAACTGTATTCTTCGATGAAAATGGAGAGCAAGTAAAAGGAGGTTTCGCAAAAAACGGTAAATATTACGATAAACATACAGGTAACTTAGCAAGAAATACTTTCAGAGAGCGTACTGTAAGAATCGCTCGTGAATGGCGTGCTAATGGTATCTCAACTACATTCCGCTACTACCTAGATAATAGTGGCTACAAGGTGTCAGGTTATCAGATTATTAACGGTGAGAACTACTACTTCTACCCTGATGGACCACAGTTAAAAGGGGATTTCGCACCAGATGATAGATATCACGATAAAGACACCGGAGGCTTAGTCACAAAACGTTATGTTCAAATAAAACCTTGGCATTTTATCACCGACCTAGGTAATGACCCTATCGACCATAATTATGTTCAAGTATTTCAATTCGATAGATACCCTAGTCTAGCAGACACCTCAACTGGTGCAATTACTAGATATTTTGGTAAAAAATATTCTGATAGTTGGTACTACGTCGATGAAAATAGTCAAAAGGTAACTGGGCACAAAACTATCGATAATGTTAAGGTTTACTTTGATAAAGATGGTAAACAAGCAAAAGGTATTGTTGCTGATGATGGTTATTACTATGACAAGAATAGTGGTGAACTTGTTGACTTAGGACGTGACAAATTCGTTGACATTGACGGTTATCGTTACTATGTTGGTAGTGATGGTAAATGTTATAAGGGTGAACAAAAGATTGGAGATGATTACTACTATTTTCACGATGATGGTAGACTAGGCTACGATGAATTGCGAACAATTTGGGCGGGAAATGACTACTACTACCATTATTATTACCCAAAAACTGGAAAACGTGCTAAAAATGTTGACATAACTTTTAATCACTCAATTCGTTACAAGGTGAAAGCTGAGCTTGTTCATTTCGATGAAAACGGAGATGGAAGGGTTATTAAATATATTTACGAATAATATTTATTTCACACATCTAATTCCAATTTGTCTTTCAATGAAAGGAGAATTATCATGGAAAAGAAAGTAC
>NZ_KV794114.1:17354-30281 GCF_001808655.1 Streptococcus sp. HMSC078H03 | reverse complement strand
GGCTCCAGCGACTAATGAAGCCACAGCTAAACCTACAGAAAACACAGCTACTACCGCTTCAAGCGAGGCTGCTACAGTATCAGAAGCACCAGTAGCTGCCTCAGAAATTGCTTCAACAGAAACAGTCTCTGAAAAACCAAGCTCTGAAGTGACAAGTACAGCTAGTTCGGAAGTAGCGCATTCTGAAACTGCACATTCTGAGGTAATTGCAACGACTAGTGAGAGTGTTACAGCTGAGAATGCGTCACCTGTCGGTGATATCCCAATCGAAAATACCACAAGAGGAACTGACCGTTCTGCCTTTACTGAAAAAAGGAATGGATTTGTTACCGAAAAAGAAGAACGCATTGAAACAGAAAACTATTTAGGTAGTCTTATTACCACAAGACATCCTTATTACGTAACTTATTACTACGATAACAACGGTAATAAGCTTATGGGATGGCAAGATATTAATGGAGAACGCTATTATTTCAAAAAAGAGCGAGAACATCCTGGTTTCGAAACCATTGATGGAAAACTCTATTACTTTACAGATAGTGCACGTATGCTCCATGATGAATTTGTTGAAGAAAATGGTCAAACTTACTATCTAGGTAGCGATGGCGTGCGAGTTTCTGGCTTACAAGATATCAAAGGACAAACCTATTACTTTAATCCTGATAGAAACGGCCAACTTAGCTACGGCTTGAACGTGGTTGGTGACAAGCTCTATCTGTTTGGAGATGCTGGCAAAGAAAATGCAGGACAATTAGTTAAAGACACACATCTCAACAACGGTGATTTCAAACTCAATATTGATCCTAATGGTATCGTTACAGTGGCAAATAACCATCCCGCTTTTCTACAAGATAATGGTGGTCACTGGTACTATATGGATAAAGATGGAAAACTTATGACTGGACCACAAACTATTGATGGTTTGACCTATTACTTTGATTCAAATGGTAGACAGGTCAAGGGGGAACGCCGTAAGGTCAATGGTAAATCCTATTTTTACGACCCAGATAACGGCGCCCTTGTGGCGAACCGCCTCGTCACCTTCAAAGCTGGACGATTCATTCCTGAAGAAAACTATGCTAAAGAAGTAAGATTTGACTTTGCTCCTTATGCAAATTATGATAACAATGAACATCCTGAACTCGAACGGTATTATCTTGGTGCCGATGGCCTACCAGTCACAGGATGGCAAACCATCAATGGTAATAAGTACTTTTTCCAAGATGATGGAAATATGGTCGTGCACAGATTTTTCAATAACTATTACTTCTACAATGATGGAACTATTGCTAGAAATAAACGATTGAATATTCCTACACACTATATTACGAGAGAATTTCCAAATATCTATGAATTTGATAATGATGGGGTTGGTAAATTCATTTCTAGTGATTTTAAGGACCTTCGACAAAAGACTGCTTATTTTGTCCAAGATAAAGATGGATACTGGCGTTACTATAATGAATATGGATTTCCTGTCGTTGGCCCTGCAACTATTGATGGCTACGACATGTATTTCCATTTAGGAACTCATAGACAAGCTAAGGGAGAGCTCGTTGATATCGATGGAAGGGTTTACTATTTTGATAAAGATAACGGTCGAAAAGTCAAAGATACAACTTTTGATTTCGATGGTAAGACCTATGTGGCAGACCAATCTGGTGTCCTCAGCATTAAAAGTCAATCAACTGAACGAAACCGCTATATCAGTGATTCCGAAGGTAACTGGTACTATGTCAATGACAAGGGTTACCTCCTCCTTGGTGCCCACACCATTGATAACGTCAACGTTTATTTCGGCACCAATGGTGTCCAATACAAAGGCCATTTTGCTCCTGATAATCACTATTACGATAAAGATAACGGTGCTTTAGTAACAGATAGATTGGTTGAGGATGGCGGCAAAGAGTTTTATGTTGATGAAAAAGGAAAGAAGTTTCACGGTACTAAATATTTGGACGGAATTCAGTACTACTTTAGATACGGCGAAAAAGTGAAAGGTGAGTTTAATTATCCATACCGTGGTGATCATTATTATGACAAAGAGACTGGTGCCCTTGTAACCGGAAAATACTTCGAACATAAGAATAACTGGTATTATGCAAATAGTAAGGGAAATATTCTGACTGGTAGAAGAGTCATCGATGGAAAGCATGTCTACTTCTACGATGATGATTACGGACAATATAAGGGTATACAAGCTAAAGATAAACTCATCATTTTAGGTGGTAAGACTTACTATTATCTTCCTGGCTCTGGTAATCGTGCTGATAATGTAACCTTGACAATCAATCACGTTACTTATTACTTCGATAATGACGGGGTTGGCCATATCCTTCGATAGTCATTTACAAGTGACTATGAACAATTACCCAACACAAAAGGAAGTCGACCAACTGTCAACTTCCTTTTTCATATCATCAATAAATGTCATACAAATAGAACCCAATTATGAACAATTCTAAAACAATTACGATTATCTTGTAAAAAAACTTGTTTGTCATAAAAAAAGTATTATAATAAAGATAGGTGAACATGTAAGCGTTTTACTAAAAACGTTGAAAGTGTACTACAGGGGATTAGGATTAGGAACTTGGCTTTAGACTTCTAACGTCAAAATAATTTTTTATGCATGAAAACTGGTCCTTAGGCACTTTGGCATGATAATCTAAGGCTCTTTTCATACACACATCAGTCTATAATATAAAACTAGAGCTTTAGAGAGAATGCTTCAAACTAAGAGCTCTAGTTTTTTGTATTTGAAGACACATGCCATAGGTTGGATTCAATAATTAAACGAAAGGAGAGAAATAAAAGTATTAGGATAAATAAGTAAAATCACTTGTTTCTAGATATAAATTACACAGCATAAGCATATTCTACTTGCCACACATTTGACGTGCTCGCCTATAAAATCTTCTTATGGCTTTAACATGGGAGATTTAGATATGGGGCTCAGTCGTTTTAACAGATTTTCTCACTTTTAACATTCTTCTGACGGCCTAGCTCCTTTATGTTACACACCTAAACATCGGTGTTCATTTTTGAAGGGAGTCTATTATGAATACTGAAATGAATTATCATTGGCAAATGTCAAAGAAACATGTCGTAGCACTTTCCTGTGCAACTGCTCTAGCTACTTTTACTTTAGTCGCACGCCCTACATTTGCGGATGAAGTAAAAATACCCGAAGCTACAGGTCAATCAACTGAAATTATTGCACCCGAACAAGAAACTGTAGTAACTAATGTTGAGATCAAAGCACCTACTACAAATCCTATCTCAACTAATACTGAGCTACCTACTAGTACAAGTACGGTTCTTAGTGAAGCTCCTAGCAGTGAAGTCGCATCATCTGAATTGGCAAGCGAATCACCAGTAGAAATCACTTCTGAACAAGAAATTAGCAATCAAGATAATGAGGCCAATAAAGCTATATCTATTAAAACGGCAACTTCAGAAGCCTCTACTACAAAAACTTCGGTAGAAAAAGTCAATGAACCTATTCCTGTCGAAGAAACAAAAACACCTACAAAAAACAGTGAACAACCTGCCCCAATCGATGAAAATGAAAAGCCAGTCACACCTTCTGTAACACTTGAAAATGCATCTCATATTTCTGGTGGACATTATTATAGTGATGATAATGGTAACTGGTATTACAAGGATGCAAATGGCAAAAATCTTGTCGGGCTGAACTATGTGGATAATGTTCCTGTTTACTTTAGCCAAGACGGTATTCAAATCAAAGGTGGTTTTGCAGAGGATGGCCGATACTATGACAAAGATTCTGGTGCTCTTGTAACCAAGGCCTTTAAAGAACTCTTAACTTATATTGGTCGTGATGATATCAACGGTCAAAACATTTATACTACTGATTGGTACTACCTTGATGCCGACGGACGGCCACTTAAAGGTCCTCAAAATCTTGGTGGTACAAACATGTACTTCTTCCCTAATGGGGCACAAGTTAAAGGACGTTTTGCACCTGACGGACACTACTATGATAAGGACTCTGGTGCGCTTGTAACTAACAGCTTTGTCCATGTCTACAACTGGAATTTCCAAAATCAAGACGGAAATCGTGTGAATCACTTTGTCATCACCATTCCTAATAATTCAGTCGTTGGACCTAACGGTGAAAACCAATTTTTGGATATGAGTCATTACCCACTTTCTAGCAATGATTTGAATCGCGAAGATTTCTACTATTACGTAGATGACAAGGGGGATAAACTGACAGGACCTCAAACCTTAAACGGCATCCATGTTTACTTCGACCAAAACGGTAGACAACTTAGAGGTGAATTCAAATTTGACGATGACGGAACTGTCCACTATTACGATGCTAAGAATGGAGCACGCGCTGAAAATACCATTGTTAGAACAAACACTGGTGCCTTCAAATTCGATGCTGACGGTAATGGACATTTGATGGGCCTTGGTGAAGTATAAGTATATAATTCAAATAACAACTATTGATATCGCATAATTACTTTGATTTAGTAATCGTTAAAAAGGAAGTCGACCAACTGTCAACTTCCTTTTTTATCTCACAAATAAACTTTTTCTTCCACTTTAAGAAAACTTTAGGCTTTGCTTTATATACTATAACCATCCTAAAACTTTTCTTTTTCATAATCTCCTAAATCCAGGGTCTAGGTCCTGGATTTTTTTTGTGCGGTCAAGAAATAAACGATGTCACAGGTTTTGAGCTATTTCTTTTCTTCTTTTGCCTGATTAATCATATCTAGGAAATAAGCATGAACCCTTTCGTCACCCGTTAATTCTGGATGAAAAGAGGTCACCAACATCTGCTTTTCTCTAGCTGCCACGATAGCCCCATTGACTTGTGCTAGAATATCCACTTCTGGTCCAACAGCTTCAATAATCGGCCCACGAATAAAGACCATTGGAATCTCGCCTATTCCTTTAAATTCAGCATCTGTGACAAAACTGCCCAATTGGCGACCATAGGCATTTCTGGCTACATTGATGTCCATACTTGCCAAATGTTTTGTTTGGTCTCCCACTATGGTTTTGGCCAACAAAATCAGACCCGCACAAGTTCCAAATACAGGTAGTCCTGCATCAATTTTCGCCTTTATCAAGTCAAACAAGTCTAAATCATGCAAGAGTTTCCCCATGACTGTCGACTCTCCCCCTGGTAGAATGAGCCCGTCCAAATCAGCGTGGGCTTCCCAATCTTGTCTATTTCTGATTTGAACCGTTTCAACCCCAAGTGCTTTCAAGACCTGCTCATGTTCTGCAAAAGCACCTTGCAAAGCCAGTATTCCGATTTTTGTCATTTATTTTCCTCGCTCTGCCATTAGGATGTCAATTTCATCCTTGTTGATACCAACCATGGCTTCACCCAAATCTTCTGACACTTGCGCCAAAATATCTGGACGATTATAGTTAGTCACTGCTTTGACGATGGCTTCCGCACGTTTTTTCGGATCTCCTGATTTGAAAATCCCTGAACCAACAAAGACACCTTCAGCACCCAACTGCATCATAAGCGCAGCATCCGCTGGCGTCGCTACACCACCTGCCGCAAAATTGACAACAGGCAACTTGCCATGTTCATGGACATAACGAACCAAATCAATTGGCACCTGCAAGTCTTTAGCGGTAATATAAAGCTCATCATCTCTAAGATTTTGAATGCGGCGAATTTCTTGATTCATGAGTCGCAAGTGGTGAACAGCCTGAACAATATCACCAGTACCAGGTTCACCCTTGGTACGAATCATAGATGCCCCTTCTGAAATACGGCGAAGAGCCTCACCAAGGTCCTTAGCTCCACAGACGAAAGGCACATCAAATTTGGTTTTGTCCACATGAATAAGGTCATCGGCCGGTGTCAAAACCTCACTCTCGTCGATATAATCAATCTCAATCGCCTGCAAAATCTGTGCTTCAACGAAATGACCAATACGCACCTTAGCCATCACTGGAATACTAACAGCGTCCTGAATTTCCTTAATCATCTTAGGATCACTCATACGTGATACCCCACCCACCGCACGAATATCGGCCGGAATGCGTTCCAAGGCCATGACTGCAGCCGCTCCTGCCGCCTCAGCGATACGTGCTTGCTCAGGATTTTGAACGTCCATGATGACGCCCCCCTTAAGCATCTGTGCCAAATTTTTATTTAAGTCGTAACGATTTGTCATTGCAATCACCTCTCATGTTTTTATGCCCTCTATTTTACACAGGATGATTTTTGAATAAAAGAGTCTTTTTCTCAAACTGTATGGGGACAATTACCCTTTCAATGATATCTATAGACGAAAAAATAAATAAATTAGGAAAACCCTTTTATAGGCTATAACTATCACAACTATAAGCATCTTTTTATAAGAGTATGGCATTTTTGTATCCGTTTTCTATTGAAGTTATTAGAAAATAAGATTAAAATATAATCGTAAATTAATTTTTGGTATTCCTGTTGTTTTAAATGTCACAGCATGAATTTACCAAGTCACCATATAAGGGGGAAAATTATGGAAAACAAAGTTCGTTTCAAACTTCATAAAGTTAAGAAACATTGGATCACAATCGCTGCCTCAAGTTTGGCTATCGGAGCTTCACTAATTGGACTAGGACAGGTCGGAGCTGATGAAGTCAAACCAGAAACGACTGCTGTTAACAGTCCTGAAAATGTCGTCTCTGACAGCAATCTTGAGACAAGTGCTAGCCTTATAACAAGAACCGAAGTAGCTCCAACGAGTACAGTTGTCGAGAATACTTCTAGTGCAGCAGTATCTACTGACACTACACCTACTAATGTCGCTACTCAGCCAACAGAAACAACTGCTACACAGCCTACTATCGAGACTGATAAAAAGGTTGAAACCGCTCAATCTAGTGAAACAACTATTGCTGATAGAAGTGCTGAAGTCTCATCTGAAACAAGCGACAACGCAGCTACTTCACAGGAAACACCCTCACAAGGTGGCAAGTTCACTTCTGATGAGCAAGGCAACTGGTATTACCTAGACAGTACCGGCCACAAACTAACGGGCCCACAAACCATCGATAGCTTTAACCTCTACTTCCATGACAATGGCATCCAAGCAAAAGGTGAAAAGGTGACCATTGATGGTAAGGATTACTACTACGATAAAGATAATGGTCGTAAGGTAACTGATACAAGTATTGAAGTAGATGGTAAAACCTATTTAGCAGATGCTGATGGCATCCTAACCGAAAAAACGCAACTACCTACCCAAGTCGTGACCGGTGGCCATTTCCAATCTGACAACCAAAAAGATTGGTATTACTACACTGCCAACGGTGAAAAATTAACTGGTTGGCAAAATGTTGATGGTGTCATCCTTTATTTTGATAAAGATGGCAAACAAGTCAAAGGACAAGAACGAGAGATTGGTGGAAAATACTATCGATTCGATGAGAATGATGGTTCTCTATTAACGAATCAGTGGCATCACACTTCAATTTTCAATGGCTATAGGACAGAACCTCAATATACAACTTATACTAATTACTTAGGCGAAGATGGTGCTGCATTTATTGGATGGCATACCATTGACAGTAAACGTTATTATTTCAAACCTGATGGACTTTTGGCTAAAAATGATACTGTCACAATTGATGGGAAGATTTATCTTTTTGATTACCAAGGACAATTGGTCAAGAACAAATATGGCATTGTTGAAACTCCTTCAATGTTCCATGCAAACACTTCTACCTACCGTACCAATGCTAACGGCGAAGTCTTAACTGGTAAACAAATTATCGATGGAAAAGAATATATCTTTGGTTCAACTGGTCAAGTCGTCGATGGTGTTGTACGTTATGATGGCAAACTTTATCTAGTCACAGATAGTAAAATAGAAAAAAACTATTTTGGAGCCCTTTTTTCAAAAAAAACATTTTGGGGCGGGCCTAGTTTCTCTGGAATCTATGGAACTGATAAAAACGGTGTCCTCCTCGAGGGCATCCAACGAGGCTCTGATGGTCACCTTCACTACTTCCAACCTGAGGTAAAAAGTGTTGATAAGCCTACATGGAAAGAAATCGATGGCAAGCGCTATCGTCTAACAAAATCATATCGAACAGAAAGATATGCTGGTATGTACACCACTATTATCCTTGCAGATACTACTTTGAAAGTCGATGATAAGACCTACACAATTGATAATGAGGGAGTTGCAACTGAGTTTACGGCCAAAAACCAATTTGTTCGTGATGACAATTGGAACTGGTACTATTACGATGCTGATGGCAAGTTCCTAACTGGTCGTCAAACTATTGATGGTGTTCAACTCTACTTTGATGCTAACGGTAAACAAGCTAAAGGTACTTTGGTTGACATTGATGGTGACACTTACTACTTTGACAAGGATAGTGGGGCTATGTGGACCAATCGTAGTCTAACTCTCAATGGAATGACCTACGAAATTGATGACCAAGGACGTGTGACATCGTCACTTCGAAATACCTTTGTTCAAGATAAAGATGGTGACTGGACCTATCTCAAAGATAAAGGGCAAGTAGCTACTGGATGGCAGACTATCGATGGTGTTCAACTCTACTTTGATGGTACGGGGAAACAAATCAAAGGTGAGCGTACACTTATAGATGGGAAGTACTACTATTTCGATAAGAACAGTGGCGAGCTCCTCCGTAATGCATTCCATTCCTTTAGTTCCTCATATAAGCTCTACTTTGGAAATGATGGTGCTCAAGTTTTCGGATGGTACACACTAGATGGTCATCGTGTTTACTTTAAAGAAGACGGTCTACAAGCTAAAGATAAGGTACTTTCAATTGATGGCAATTATTATTACTTCAATCAAGATGGCCAACTTCTTGTTAATGGTTCCGCTAAATCATATAATAGTTTATATCTTGCAGATTCAGAAGGAAAATTATTATCCGGATGGAGAGAAATTGACGGTAAGACCTATTACCTAGATCCAAGCAACCAATATCGCTATATCAATACAACAGAAACCATAAATGGCAAGACCTATCTTTTCGGTTCTTACGCAGAATTATTACGTAATGAAACTAATTCCGGTTACGTTTCAGACGAAAATGGAATCGTTCGAATAGGATTCTACCGTACTGATAAAGGATACCTATGCTATCTTGAGCCTAGGGTAATCGAGTTCTACCAACCAACTTGGAAGGAAATCGACGGTAAGCTCTATCACTTTGAAAAATCAACTTCATTAAGGAAATATCTTTACGGATCTCCAATCACAACCAATGCAACCCTTGAAAAAGATGGTAAAACTTATGTCATCGATGAAAATGGTGTGGCAACTGAGAAAGTGAATTAATGGGGAAAGAAAATCTTTCTTTTACTTTAAGAAAACTTTAGGCTTTGCTTTATATACTATAACCATCCTAAAACTTTTCTTTTTCATAATCTCCTAAATCCAGGGCGCAGGTCCTGGATTTTTTTGTGTTTTTAAACTCTTATGACTTCTAAAATTGCAACATTAACCTTGTTAGTCACTTTTGAATGTAATCGTTTTTTTATTTTTGTCTAAATTTCTTATATTTTCTTGAAAGTCTCTAAAATAGCGCTATAATAGGACTTAGGAAATGGAGGAAAAAGTATGAAAGTACATTCTAATTTTACTGGACCTAAGTCCAAAAAACGTCTGATTGCATTCTCATGTGCAACTGCTCTTGCTAGCTTTGCTTTTATCGCAAGGCCTGCATTTGCGGAGGAAGCTAAAGCTGACAACTCATCAAACCTTGATGTGACTGCTGCTACCACTGCCAATGTGGAAACTACCGCAGACCTCGTCGAAACTAAGGTTGTTGAAGCACCTGCTACTACTGAAAATGTTGCTAGCACAGAAAACACCACAAATGTCTCAGAACAAGCCTCAACTTCTACAGCAAGTTCTGAAACTGCCAGTGAAACAGCTTCAACAACTGCAAGCGAAAGTCAAGCACCTGCGGAATCAGCCGCTGGCCAAACACGTGAGGCTGTAACTACAGACCGAGCTGCCAATGAGGCTGCATCAGCAACCGCAGATACCAATAGTGAAACCAATGTTACCGGTGGTCAATATTATAGTGATAGCCTTGGTAACTGGTATTATAAGGATGCTAGTGGTAAGAACCTAACTGGTGCACAAAAAATCGATGGGATCAACGTTTATTTCGATGAAAATGGCATACAAGTCAAGGGAAACTTTTCAAAAAATAAACAATACTATGATGCAGATTCTGGTGCTCTTGTAACGGATTGTTATATTAATCATCTTGGTGGTGTTTACTATGTCGATAAAAATGGTGAACCATTAAAAGGCGCACAAACCATTCAAGGAAAACAAGTTTATTTCAATGATTACAACGGCCTTCAAGTTCGAGACGGATTTGCTAGCAATGAACACTTCTACGATAAAGATGGTAACCTTGTAACAGATAGCTATGTTTTTAGCACTAAATACAACTATAACAACACTATCTATCCTTTCTATGTTGATAAAAATGGCGACAAATTAAAAGGTGAACAAATCATCAATGGAAAATCTGTCTATTTCGATAAGTATGATGGAGCACAGGTGCGTAATAGCGTTGCTGACAATGGGCGTTTCTATGATCAAGATGGTAATTTAGTTGATCTAGGGAAAAAACACTACGTGTTCATCGATAACCATTGGTTCTATGTTGATGAAGATGGAAAGATACTTAAAGGTGAACAAGTCATTGATGGTGTGAAAGTTTACTTTACCCCTTATTACGGATATCAAATTAAAGGGGATTTTAATTCTGACGGCCAATTCTATGACAAGGATACTGGCGAGCTCGTGACAAACCGTTATATTCAATTAACACGCTACGAATCGAACGGCTCTATGGCTCCAACTCTAGAGACCCATTGGTATTATCTTGGGGCAGACGGAAAAGTGGTAACAGGTCCACAAGTTATTGACGGCGTTCGTGTCTACTTTAACTATAGAGGACACCAAGCAAAAGGAGACTTTGGCTACGATGGTTATTATTATGATAAAGACACTGGAGCACTCGTCAAAAATAGCTTTGTCTCCTTAGAGCAACCATCAGGAACCCTTATTTATTACCTCGATAACGAAGGCAATACAATTAAGAGAGAACAAATTATTAATGGTAAGCATCTCAACTTCGGTGAATACGGTATCCAAGTTAAGGGAAATTTCGCACCTAATGGACTTTTTTATGATGCAATTACAGGGGAACCTGTTACTAATCGTTATGTTCAAATCAATGACCAGAGTAACTCATATAATACCCTTGAAAATAAAGATAAATGGTTCTATATCGGTTCAGACTCTAAAGCTCTTAAAGGAGAGCAAGTCATTAATGGCGTAACCGTATTCTTTGACAAAGATGGGGTTCAAGCTAAAGGGATTTTCGCAGATGACGGTTTCTATTATGATAAAGATTCTGGAGCACGCGTTAATCTTGGCAACAATCAGTTTGTTCAAGTGAACGGTAACTGGTACTATCTTAATAACGAAGGTAAAATTGTAAAAGGTGAACAAGTCATTAATGGCAACAATTTTTACTTTGATAAAGATGGCAAGCAAGTTAAAGGGAACTTTGCTGAAAATGGAGCGTACTATGATGAAAATTCAGGAGTACAAGTAACCAATCGTTATGTTAACTTCAATAACAATTGGTATAGAATCGGTGCTAAAGGTACTCCTCTTAAAGGTGCCCATGTCGTTGATGGTCATAATGTTTTCTTTGACCAAGACGGTAAACAGATTAAGGGCGACTTCGCTTCGGATGGCTACTATTACAGTAAAAATTCAGGAGACCGAGTAGACTTAGGACAAAATCATTATCAAAACATAAACAATAATTGGTATTATATTGGTAATGACGGCAAACGCCTTACTGGTGAACAAGTCATTGATGGTGTCGAGGTCTACTTCGATAGTACTGGTAAGCAGGTTAAAGGAAACTTTGCTGAAAACGATTCATTTTACGATAAAGATAGTGGTGCCCGCCTTAAGGAACAATTTGTCGATTTGAATGGAAAGACTTATTATGTTGATGCTAAAGGCAAAAGACTTAGAGAAGGGGGAGTTCGAACTATCAATGGTAAAGAGTATACCTTTACGGGCGGTGCAGATCCCCACCTTGCTAGAGAAGAATTTCTATATCCTTACGGCTACTCTTCATTCTACGATTTGAATAACAAAGAAGTCAAAGGGCCTCAATTCGTTAAGGCCAAAAACGGTAATAGATATTACATTACCGCTTCTGGTCACGTCCCATTAGGGCTTCACATTATCAACGGAGAACTTTATATGTTTGATGCTCCGACAAATAAATATGCTGATGGTAGGGTTAGTGCGAATGGCTTGACTAAAGACTATTTCCCATCACTTATTCCTAATGGTAGCCATATCTATTACTTTGATAAGGAAACAGCTACTGCTATAAAAAATCAATATAAAGAGGTTAATGGTAACTGGTATTACTTTGGACCTAATTGGTATGCACTAACCGGTGAACAAACTATTGATGGGGCTCATGTCTATTTCCATAGAGATGGCAAACAAGCTAAAGGGGAACTAGTCACTGTAAATGATAAACTTCATTATTATGATCCTAACAGTGGTGCACGTACTGAGAACACTACCCTCACTATCGAAGGTAAGACCTACCATTTTGATGCTGAGGGAAATGGAAAACTCCTCAATTAGTGTAAGTGAGCAGTAAGCATTATGAAAAAGTAATTCCATCTTCCACTTTAAGAAAACTTTAGGCTTTGCTTTATATACTATAACCATCCTAAAACTTTTCTTTTTCATAATCTCCTAAATCCAGGGCATAGGTCCTGGATTTTTTTGTTTTTAGAAAAGTCTGTAGCAACTAAAATCATCCCCTCTCTCACTCGCATCACAATGTAATCGTTTTCTTATTTTTGTCTAAATT
>NZ_KV794114.1:14905-17254 GCF_001808655.1 Streptococcus sp. HMSC078H03 | reverse complement strand
TGCATTCTCATGTGCAACTGCTCTTGCAAGTTTTACTTTAATCGCAAGACCTGCCTTCGCTGAGGAAGCTAAAGCTGATAACGCATCAAACCTTGATGTGACTGCTACTACCACTGCGAATGTAGAAACTACCGCAGACCTCGTCGAAACAAAGGTTGTCGAAGCACCTGTTACTACTGAAAATGTGGCTAGCACAGAAAACACCACAAATGTCTCAGAACAAGCCTCAACTTCTACAGCAAGTTCTGAAACTGCCAGTGAAACAGCTTCAACAACTACAAGCGAAAGTCAAGCACCTGCAGAATCGGTCTCAGGCCAAACACGCGAAGCTGTAACTACAGACCGGGCTGCCAGTGAGGCTGCACCAGCAACCGCAGATACCAATAGTGAAACCAATGTTACCGGTGGTCAATATTATAGTGATAGCCTTGGTAACTGGTATTATAAGGATGCTAGTGGTAAGAACCTAACTGGCGACCAAACTATTGATGGTGTACGTGTCTCTTTCCGCAAAGATGGTAAACAAATTAAAGGGCCAGATTTCGATTGGTCTGGTGATCTCCGTCGTTATTTCGATGATAATTCTGGTCAACTTCAAACCAATCGTTACTTAGAATACAAAGGTAATTGGTACTATTTAGGTGAAAATGGCTATCCACTCACTGGAGAACAAACTATCAACAGTCAAGAAGTCTATTTCAATTATAAAGGTGTTCAAATCAAAGGTGACTTTAGCGGAGAGTACTATAGCTATCCAGATCAAACCTTCTATTACGACCCTAACTCTGGTGCAAGGGTCCGAAAAGAAGGTCTAGTTCAGAATCAAAAAGGCCAAACCTTTTACATCAAGAACGATGGTTCTAAATTTACAGGAATACGTGAAATTGATGGTAACATCTACTATTTTAAAGCACGTGAGGCTGCCTCTCCTGTTGATACTGGTGTCCTACAAAAGGGAATCAGCATTTTACTAGAAGAAGGTCAAAATTCACCACGTACTTACGGTTTTGGTACCCCTAATAATATTACACGTCGCTATTATTTTGACTCAGTCACTGGTCAAGCCGTTAAAAATCGCTATGTCCAAGAAAATGATGGTTGGTACTACTATGGTGAAAATGGAAATGCTATTCGTCCTCAAGATGGTGAAGTCAATATAGACGGTCAAATCGTTTACCTATATGCCAATGGTCGTCAAGCTAAGGGAGAGCTTGTGCTCGATAATGGTATTCTTCGCTACTATGATCCTAATTCTGGAACACGAGTCTCTAACACCACTCTAACAATTAATGGTATGACCTATCGATTTGATGAAAACGGCGTAGGTACGGATGCTCCTAACCCAAATGGTTATTATAGCGATGATAACGGAAACTGGTATTATAAAAACGCAAATGGAGACAACCTCACTGGAGCTCAAATTATCGATGGACAAAAAGTATTCTTTCGCAACAATGGTCAACAGGTTAAAGGTGCTTATGGTGATTCCTACGGTGATTTATACGCATTCTACGATATTAATTCAGGAAACCTTGTAACCAATCGTTATGTTGAATACATGGGTAATTGGTTTTATGTAGGTAAAGATGGTAAACCAGTCAAGGGAGCTCGAAATATCGATGGACAAGATGTCTTCTTCAACTATCGAGGCGTACAAGCCAAAGGTGATTTTGGTCAAGATGGCGTATATATGCCTGAGTACTATTACGATAAAGATAATGGTCGCAAAGTAACCAAAGCTGGGTTTGTGAAAGATAACAGAGGCTTAACTTACTATATTAACGAGAAAGGTGAAAAAGTCCTTGGACTTCATGAAATCAATGGTGATTTATATTACTTCCGTCAAGGGGGTGCCTATAAATACACCCAACTAGGTGACATGTGGCAAGACAGTATTAATTACATTGATGGTAAAATCTACTACTTCGGTCATGACGGTAAAGCAATTAAAAATCGTTTCTATCAATGGGGTAATGACTGGTACTACTTCTATGCGGATGGTACAGCCGCTACTGGTGCCGTTCAAATTAATGGGCAAAAGCTTTACTTCGATACAAATCATGGTAGACAAGTCAAAGGCTCTTTTGCACCAGATGGTCACTACTACGATGAAAACTCTGGTGAACTAGTCACCAACCAAACACGTACTATCAAAGGTGTAACTTATCATTTTGATGAAAATGGTAATGCGACTAAAGTTTAAGACCCCCCTTACTTTAAGAAAACTTTAGGCTTTGCTTTATATACTATAACCATCCTAAAACTTTTCTTTTTCATAATCTCCTAAATCCAGGGCTCAGGTCCTGGATTTTTTGTTTTTTACTCTTATGACTGCTAAAATTGTGACAT
>NZ_KV794114.1:14360-14805 GCF_001808655.1 Streptococcus sp. HMSC078H03 | reverse complement strand
TCTCTAAAATAGCGCTATAATAGGACTTAGGAAAAAGGAGGAAAAAATATGAAAGTTCATTCTAATTTTACTGGACCTAAGTCCAAAAAACGTCTGATTGCATTCTCATGTGCAACTGCTCTTGCAGGTTTTGCCCTCATCGCAAAGCCTGCCTTCGCTGAGGAAGCTAAAGCTGATAACTCATCAAACCTTGATGTGACTGCTACTACCACTGCTAATGTAGAAACCACAGCAGACCTCGTAGAAACAAAGGTTGTTGAAGCTCCTGCTACTACTGAAAATGTGGCTAGCACTGAAAGCACTACAAATGTCTCAGAACAAGCCGCAACTTCTGCTGCAAGCTCTGAAACTACCAGTGAAACAGCTTCAACAACTGCAAGTGAAAGCCAAGCTCCTGCAGAATCGGTCTCAGGCCAAACACGTGAGGCTGTAACTACAGACCGAG
>NZ_KV794114.1:11891-14260 GCF_001808655.1 Streptococcus sp. HMSC078H03 | reverse complement strand
AACCAATGTTACCGGTGGTCAATATTATAGTGATGCATATGGTCACTGGCATTATAAAGATGCTAGTGGTAAAGACTTGACTGGACCACAAACTGTTGATGGCGTTAAGGTCTACTTTAGAGATAGTGGTGTTCAGGTTAAAGGAGAATTTGCCTGGGACGGTCACTATTATGACAAAGATTCTGGTGCTCTTGTTACTAATAAATTTGTTGATAGTTACAGTATCACCTATTACCTAGATGAAAATGGCAACAAAGTAATCGGACCCAAGGAAATTAATGGGGTATGGTATTATTTTAATCAGTATGGTGAACAAGTTAAGGATAGGTTTGCTTCTGATGACCGTTATTACGATGAAAACGGAAAACAAGTTGATTTCGGGACAAACCGCTATTTTGAATTAAACGGAAAATGGTACTATGCTGGAAATGATGGTGCTATTTTAAAGGGACCACAAACCATCGATGGCGTTAAGGTTTACTTCGATCAAGGTGGTGTTCAAGTTAAGGGCTATTTTGTTAAAGATAGTACTGACAATAATGAACGCTATTATGATAAAGATTCTGGTGCTCTAGCTACCAACCAATATATCATCGCCTACAACCCCTACAGACATAGAAATGAACGTTATTATGTTAACGACCAAGGAATCCGGTTAACTGGTCCTCAAACAATTGATGGTAAACAAGTCTACTTTGATAAATACGAGGGATGCCAAGTTTTCGACAATTTTGGTGACGATGGCTACTTTTACGATCAGGACGGTAATCGTGTTGATCTTGGTGCCAATCGTTATGTTCAAATCAGAGACAATTGGTACTATGTCGGTAACGATGGAAAAATTTTAACCGGTGAACACATTATTGATGGAGCTCACGTTTATTTTGAATATGGAGGTAAACAGGTTAAAGGAGATTTTGACTATAAAAATCAATTTCACGATAAAGACTCTGGAAATTTAGTTACTAATCGTTTCGTAACAGTTAAAGACAAAACTTACTTTATCGGAGCAGATAGTAAAGCTATTAAAGGAGCGACCGTCATCGACAACATTGAATACTTCTTTGACGAAAAAACTGGCGCTCAGGTTAAGGGAAATTTCGCAAGTAACAAAAAATATTATAACAGTACTACTGGTGCTCTCGTAACTAATAGTTATGTTCAAGTTGATAATGATTGGTATTATGTTGATGCTCAAGGTAAGCGACTTGAGGGGCCACAAACTGTTGATGGGATTCAAGTCTTCTTCAACGACTCTGGTAAGCAAGCTAAAGGTGTCTTTGGTAATGATGGTTACTATTACGACAAAAATTCTGGTGCTAAAATAGATTTAGGAACAAATCGCTATGTCCAAGTTAATGATAATTGGTACTACGTCAATGCTGAAGGTAAGATTCTAAAAGGGGACCAAATCATTGATGGAGTTCAAGTCAATTTTAATTCATATAACGGTATTCAAACTAAGGGGGAATTCGTTGATTCTAATGGTCGAGTAATCAGTGAAAAGAACTACAATACTTATGAAGCACCTAGTAAGTTCTATGATAAAAATTCTGGAGCTCTTGTAAAAGGTCAATACTTTAACCACAATGGAAACTGGTACTACGCTGATGCAGAGGGGAATATCCTTGAAGGTGAACAAACCATTGATGGGGTGCACGTTTACTTTGACTCTTATGGAGTACAAGCTAAAGACGCAATCGCAGAAGGCTACTACTACGATAAAGACTCTGGTGCTCGTCACGAAGCCCCTCGTAAGCAATTCATAAAGGCTGGTGGTAAATTATACTATCTTGACGATGATAATAAGATAAGTTCTGGTTATAAAAAAATTGACGGTAAGGATTATTTTATTACAGGATATGGGGAAGTTTTAAGAGGAGAATTCGGACCTTACGGTTACGAACCATATTATGATAGTGAGACTGGGGCTGCTGTACGACAAAGAGGTTTTGTTAAATCTGGACGTAACTGGTACTACCTAGATGACGAAGGAAATAAAGTATTAGGACTTGCCAAAATAGATGGTAATCTCTACTATTTCAGTAATCCCGTCGCAACAAAATACCGAACGGGCGAACAAGTTAAAGGAGAGCTGGTGAAACCTTATGATTTCTTCAACTATAACCGTTCACCCTATGACAATCCTGTCTACTACTTCGATGCTGAGACTGGGGCTGCTGTAACCAATCAATTCTTCAATTGGAAGGGCAATTGGTACTACTTCGGTAACGATGGAAAGGCTCTTATCTTTGATCAAGTTATCAATGGTCAACACCTCTACTTTGATTATGAAGGTAAGCAAATTAAAGGCAATTTCGTTACAGACTACAAGGGAACTCGTTATTATGACGAAAACTCTGGTGAGC
>NZ_KV794114.1:11012-11791 GCF_001808655.1 Streptococcus sp. HMSC078H03 | reverse complement strand
AACTCGTTATTATGACGAAAACTCTGGTGAGCTCGTAACCAACCAAACCCGTACCATCAATGGTGTTACTTATCACTTTGATGAAAATGGACGTGCGAAGCAATTGTAAAGAATTTAGGAAATAGACTAAGTTTTTCTCTCAGATATCTAACTAAAGGAAGTTGATTAATTTTAACTTCCTTTTTAAAATCCACGAAAATTAATTTTGTCCACTTTAAGAAAACTTTAGGCTTTACTTTATATACTATAACCATCCTAAAACTTTTCTTTTTCATAATCTCCTAAATCCAGGGCATAGGTCCTGGATTTTTTTGTTTTTTTACTCTTATGACTGCTAAAATTGTGACATTTACCTTGTTAGTCACCTTACAATGTAATCGTTTTCTTATTTTTGTCTAAATTTCTTATATTTTCTTGAAAGTCTCTAAAATAGCGCTATAATAGGACTTAGGAAATGGAGGAAAAATTATGAAAGTACATTCTAATTTTACTGGACAAAAGTCCACAAAACGTCTGATTGCATTCTCATGTGCAACTGCTCTTGCAAGTTTTGCCTTTATCGCAAAACCTGCCTTCGCTGAGGAAGCTAAAGCTGACAACGCATCAAACCTTGATGTGACTGCTGCTACCACTTCCAATGCGGAAACCACAGCTGATCTTGTCGAAACTAAAGTTGTTGAAGCTCCTGCAACTACTGAAAATGTAGCTAGCACTGAAAGCACTACAAACGTCTCAGAACAAGCCACAACTTCTGCTGCAAGCTCTGAAACTACCAGTGA
>NZ_KV794114.1:8412-10912 GCF_001808655.1 Streptococcus sp. HMSC078H03 | reverse complement strand
AGCTCTGAAACTACCAGTGAAACAGCTTCAACAAGCCAAACTCCTACAGAATCAGTTGCAGGCCAAACACGTGAAGCCGCAACTACAGACCGAGCTGCCAGTGAAACTACTTCAACTAGCGAAACTTCAAAAAGTGAAACTAATATCACTGGTGGTCAATACTATAGCGACGACCAAGGCAACTGGTATTATAAAGATGCCAGCGGTAAAAACCTTACTGGACCACAAACTGTTGATGGCGTTAAGGTCTACTTTAGAGATAGCGGTGTTCAGGTTAAAGGCAAGTTTGCTAATGATAACCATTATTACGACAAAGATTCTGGGGCTCTTGTTACTAATAAATTCGTTAAAGAATATGGTAGAACCTATTACGTTGATGAAAATGGTAATAAGGCAATTGGTTCCAAAGAAATTAATGGAGCATGGAATTATTTTGATAACCACGGTGAACAAGTTAGGGATAGATTTGCACCAAATGGGCGTTATTACGACGAGAACGGAAAACAAGTGGATTTCGGGAAAAACCGTTATTTCCAACTTGGTAATTATTGGTATTACGCAGGAAATGATGGTGCTATCCTAAAAGGTTCACAAACCATCGACGGCGTTAAGGTTTACTTCTATCAAAATGGTATTCAAGTTAAAGGGTATTTTGTTAAAGATGATACTGATAATACTGAACACTATTACGATAAAGATTCGGGTGCATTAATTACTAATAACTACGTTATTGCCTACGATAACTATACCCGCCAAAATGAACGTTACTATGTGGATAATCAGGGTTCTCGTGTAAGAGGTTCTAAAACAATAGATGGTAAACAAGTCTACTTTGAATTCAACGGAAAACAAGTCTTCGACAATTTTGGTGACGATGGCTACTTCTATGATCAGGATGGTAACCGAGTTGACCTAGGGACCAACCGTTATGTTCAAATCAAAGGTAACTGGTACTATGTGGGTAAGGATGGTGCTATTCTCAAATATGCACAAACTATTGATGGTGCTCATGTCTTCTTTGGCTACAACGGTATCCAAGTTAAGGGAGATTTTGACTATAAAATGCAATTTCACGATAAAGACTCTGGAAATCTAGTTACTAATCGTTTCGTAACAGTTAAAGACAAAACCTATTTTATTGGAGCCGATAGCAAAGCCATCAAAGGAGCAACAGTCATTGACAACACTGAATACTTCTTTGACGAGAAAACTGGAGCCCAAGTCAAAGGAAATTTCGCTACTAACGATAAATATTATGATGGAATCACTGGTGCTCTCGTAATCAATAGTTATGTTCAAGTCGACAAAGACTGGTACTACGTAGGCAATGACGGTAAACGGCTTAAAGGTTCTCAAACCATTAACAATGTTCCTGTATACTTTGATCCTTATCTGGGTAAACAAGCTAAAGGTGTCTTTAGTAATGATGGATACTTCTATGACAAAGATTCTGGAGCCAAAGTAGATTTAGGAACAAACCGCTACGTCCAGGTTAATGATAATTGGTACTACGTCAATGATGAGGGTAAAATTCTCAAGGGCGAACAAACCATCAATGGGGTTCAAGTTAATTTTAATCCATATAACGGTATTCAAACCAAGGGGGCATTAGTTGATTCTAATGGTCGAGCAATCAGTAAAGAGAACTACAATACTTATGAAACACCTAGTAAGTACTATGATAAAGATTCCGGCGCTCTTGTAAAAAGTCAATACTTCAGCCATGATGGTAAATGGTACTATGCAGATGTGGAAGGAAATATCCTTAAAGGCTCACAAACCATTGATGGGGTACACGTTTATTTTGATGATTATGGAGTTCAAGCTAAAGGTATTATCGCTGATGGCTATTTCTATGATAAAGATTCTGGAGTCCGTCAAGATGTTCCTCGTGATCAATTTGTTAAGGTAGGAGATAAGTTGTACTACTTTGATAGCAAAGGTCAAAAAGGAAATAAAACCATTGATGGTAAGGATTATTACATACTAAATAATGGTGAAATTCTTCGAGATTCTTTCGAAATCTATGGGTCCCTTCCTTATCACGATAAAGAAACAGGTGCTGCTGTAAATAAAACTGGATTCCTTCAAGTTGGTAAGGACTGGTACTATATTGATGCTAATGGTACTAAGGCAAGGGGACTGAAAGAAATTGATGGTAAGCTTTATTTCTTCTCTAACAATCCAATGAACAAATACGAAACGCACGAACAAGTTCGTGGAAAATTAGCTAGACCCTACTTTTATATTTCATTCCCAGATACAGCAGAAGAAAACCCAACCTACTACTTCGACGCTGAAACTGGAGCTGCTGTAACCAACCAATTCGTCTATACAGACGGACACTGGTACTACTTTGGTAACGATGGTAAGGCCCTCCTCTTCGATCAAGTCATCAATGGTCAACACCTCTACTTTGATTATCAAGGTAAACAAGTTAAGGGCGATTTCGTTACAGACTACAAAGGAACTCGTTATTATGACGAAAACTCTGGTGAGC
>NZ_KV794114.1:0-8312 GCF_001808655.1 Streptococcus sp. HMSC078H03 | reverse complement strand
AACTCGTTATTATGACGAAAACTCTGGTGAGCTCCTCACCAACCAAACCCGTACCATCAATGGTGTGACTTATCACTTTGATAAAAATGGACGTGCGAAGCAATTGTAAGATAAGTCAGGAAATCGACTAAAATTATTCTTACTAGGCATACAAACAAAAAGCCAAAATCAGCATGCTGATTTTGGCTTTTTGTTAGGTAAAGAATTTATTGCTCCTTTTTCAGTCTTTTTAGGTGTTTATAAAGACCGAAGGCACGATCCAGTTGCATAGATTCGATAGGACGTTTGCCCTTGATATAGAGATTTCCATTGGTCGCATTCATCAACCCTGTCTTAGCAATGGCATAACCAGTAATCATACCGCTATAAAGGAATCTTTCTAGTTCCTTGACATCTAAAACTCGACTTGAAGGTTCAAGGGGACCATATTCTGCTTCATAAATATCTACAAGTCTTTTAAACTTATAGGCCGTTTTTATGGGCATATCTCCGATAGTTCCTTTTGAATAATAATGATAAAGATTCTGTGGGCTTAAGTCTGCAGAGGCTACCTCTTGACCGTTGGGCGAGAAGGGTTGTAGCTTAATAAAAGTATTGAGCTTACCAATATCGATGTGGTAGTCGCTAACATTTTCCTTAGGAACAGGGAAATCGTCCCTATCAATAATCTCCCTTCGTCTAATGGTAGCCAACAATTCATAAGGCTCAACTCTAAGTCTTTTAGAAAATTTTTCCAAAGTATCAAGCGAAACCGTTCCTCTTTGATTGATCAGGTCATAGTTGGTTTGAGCCATACCAGATGAGACTACAAATGCTGTCATACGTTCTCTGACTTCTCCCTCATCCATATCTTCCGTGATTTCCAGCTTCTTGCGAATGTTGTGCCACAAGTTTTGGGTGACCTGATCAGGATCTCTTGGAAACTCAAAAACCTCATGCTGATTGTCTCGAGCTAAGAGCTTCCCAAGTGTAATGTTTTTTTCAGTCACCTTGGCCAGACCGTTAGTAATAGTTACAATCTTTGGGATATTTCCCTTAGGCTTGTTCATAAAGAGCATCCGAAGGCTTCCTGCCGGAATCCCCGTGGCTTCTGAGAGCTCTCTGTAACTCTTTTTGTCTTTCCAAAATTCCCCCATTCGAGCTTTTTCTGCATTTTCCCAGAAAAGCTCCTTAAGGGGTTTGGGGGCATTCGGCTCATCCGAAAATAGTCGTTTTGACATCATTGTCTCCCTCTAAAATTGCTGTTTTAAAATTAGTCCAAATCTATTATCTCATATTTTTAATAAAAATCAAATCATTCCCTAATTAAATGTATTTATTACTTTCTAATAGTACTGATTTTACAACATAAAAAGGATTTAGCTCCGTTTTACACAGAACTAAACCCTTTACTTAAACTAACTATGACAGTCATACAAAAGCTCGAAAATCATCATATGCTGTTTAAAACTAATAGTTATTACGATAATCTCTTTACTTTGCGATTATCAACTCTATAAATGGCTAACATATCTAGTATAAGCCATGTATCACGAGGATAAGCCATGTATCACGAGGATAAGCAACATATCGTGGTGACCAGATTGGATTAAACTTTTGTTTATATTGTCTAAGACCACTAAAAGAATAGAAGCGATTGGTAAAGGCATAGATGAGATAAGCCACTTTTTCCTGTAAGAAACTATGTTTCTCAGTTCCTACATTTGACAATGGCGCCATACCTAAATCAAAGAAGGTAACTCCTTCTTCTTTAAAATGAAGTAATAATTTTACAAAAAGATAATCCATGATACCATTGGGGGCTGTCTTTAAGTCGTAGCGCATCAGGTCAATGCTTGCTTCGTTAGGTCCATTGCTAGCTAAAAAGGTAACGAAAGCCTGAATGTTATCTTCCTCATCACTTACAAGAGCTATTGGAGTTAATTGAATGTACTTTTCATCAAAATAGCCAAGTGAAAAACCTTTTTCTTGGCGACCATCTAGCCAACTATCAGATATTTCTTTTAGGGTATTAAGCATCTTTTTATCAAAAGGCGGTTGTAATACTTGAAAGTGATATCCTTTATTTTCTAGCTTATTCACAACCGTTCTAAACTTCTTCCCGTGTTTTCCTTCAGTTGTAAATTCATCGAGTGATACCTGAGCAGTCTCACCAAACTTCATAAAGTCGTATCCATATTCATGAAGTAAAAGGGTTGTTTCTTGATTAACTTCATAGAAAATAACAGAGATATTTGCATCCTCCGCTTCTGCTAAAAACTGTGATAAGCCCTTTTCTAAGTAGCCTAAGTGTGCTAGTGGATCTGACATAACAACACACTTGTTATTTTCAATTGCAAACTGGAAAACAACTTTGTCTTGACCATCCTCCTGGTACCAATAAAGATATTTATCACCTAAAAAAGCTAAGGCAGCATCTAAATTTAAATTTGGGATTGTTGCGATAAAGTCTTGATATCGTTGTTTATCGAAAACTTCTCCGAAGTTCTCTTTAATTTTATTACTTTCACGAAGAACCAAAACATACAAAATAACCAATATCAGAGATAAACCAAGAAAATGAATCCAGTGTGTAACCAGATGAGAGAGATGTTTTAACTTAAACACATGATGTGGATTCAAATGTCCTAACAAAACAAGCGTCAAGAAGAAACTATCACCAATATACGATATATCTTTATAACAATCTTCCCAAGCATAAATATAATGTCTGCGAACAAATGTATCCTTATTCCACCATACGAGAAACAAGAGAACCATTAAGAAAAGACTACTTGGTAATGAAAAACTACCAATATTCAAATAAACAAGACTCACTAGCCCTAGGACAGTAGCCAGTGTTAACGTAAATTTTAAACGTCGTTTAACTAATCTTGCTAAAAGGAAGAACAGAACACCAAGAACAATACTAGGAAGTTGAAAAACAAACTGTCCAGTGCTAGGTGTAAGTTCTCTAAGCAAAGGAAGATGTCCTAATTCTTGAGGAACTATAGCTGAAACGATAAGAAAGAAACCAAAGAGTCGCAACCCCAAAACCAATACTATAGCGGATAAGGCTTCAATGACCTTTTGAGGAATTCCTAAATATTTCTCATTAAGTCGTCCACCCATATTCTTTAAGAATAAAACTACTCCTAAACAAAAAGGGAGAACATAATGGAATAACCGAAATACAAGTAACCAACTTAGTGCCTGAGCTTTATCAATCCCAAGACCAACTAAACCAGATACCATAATTAAATCAAAACTACCTAGACTACCTGGAATCATTGACATAATCCCAATTGTAATAGCAATCATAAAGAGGGGAATTACATCATAACTTGGTAAATTATAGCCCAAAATATACCCAACCAAAAGGAAAAAGCTTAGTACACAAGCCCAATCAAGGGCAGAAGCTAATACTAAAGATAAAATTGTCTTTCCACCCAGCTGGCCAAAATAGGCCCAATTTTTCCTATTTGAAACAAATAAAACAATTGGGAGATAGAGACTAGCTCCTAAAAGGACTGGCCAATACTGCTTAATACCAATTGATAAAGGGAATAAACCTGTCAAAACCAAGCTTATCAGGGCAAACAGTGAAAATCCACTCATGAAATAAGGAATGACACGAGAAATGCCCTGCATACTTTTTTCAGGTCGTTCTTCATCTCCATAGAAAGAATATCGTAAACCAATATCTACCAAGCCGGCAAAGCCAATCATATTATTCAAGCTATTAATGGTCCAGCTAGTTTCTAGTAAGTAAGATAATTTTTGTTTCTGATTAAGCTCTTTATTTAAGATACCATCATAGAAGATCATTGGCGCAACAGCCATAAAACCAAACAATGCTAAAAAGATGACATTTAGTGGAGACAGTTTCCCCAGTATTTCTACAATCTTATCAAACGAAATCGTCTTAAAAAGTCTAGTTATCTCTACAATAACTAGACTAGCAATAGATAGAAATAAAACGAGTTTGATAAGTGTTTGCCATTTTTTAACCCAATTTAAAAACATTTGCAAACTCTACTCCTTTTATCCTAATAATGTCTGTAAAATTGGAATCACAATCACAAATAAAACCGTACTGAGAGTGACCACGTTCGTTGAAAACTCAACATCGCCTTTTCCTTGATTGGCAAGGATAGGAAGAACTGCCAATGCTGGTGTTGCTGATTGAATCATAAAGGTTCTAAATTCTGGTGCTACCATATTTGGAGAGAAGAATTTCAAAACCAGAAGCATGATGACAGGTGCAAGGATAAAACGGCCAACCAGTGTGATGATGGTATCTTTATCAAAGCGAATCGTCTGAAGCCCTGCCTTCGCTAGAACGATACCGATATAGACAAGAGATAAGGGCGTTGTCAAACTACCAATATAAGTCAAGGTACTTTCCGCAAAACTTGGGACAGGAATACTTAACACCAAAAATACGAGGGCTACGAGAAATCCTAATAAAGGAGCTGGGAAGAGCTTCTTCCAATTAAATTTTTGAGCCTGTTTTGAAGCCCCTTCTTTACTATCAGAAGTCATCAGATAGACACCTAATGTCCAAGTAGAGACAGTATTTGTAATATAATAAACCAAGAAGTAAGGAAGGGCTTGATTTCCAAACAAAGCGATATTTAAAGGCAAACCAATAAATATGGTATTGGCATTAACAAAGGTATTAATCATAGTTCCTCGACGACCTGGGCGCACTTTAAAAACTTCCACCGCGATAAAGGCCGCTAGGTAACCAAGAATGAAGGCGATAAAGGTATACAACAAACCGCCAGACAAGCTAATCAATTTATCTAAAGTTAAATATTTAAGAACAGAGGTAAAAATCGCAACTGGCATGGCCACATTCATAATGAGTTTAGATAAGTCATTTCCGAAACTCTCTTGGAACCACCCACGGACCTGTAAGAAATAACCAAGAATGATGATGACGATAATGGGTACAATACTCTGAATTGAAGTTAAAAAGATTTCCATAATCTCCCTTTCTATATATTAGGATATACAGTAAAAGGCGTACGAGGCATCTAGTCGCACTCGTACACCTCCATGAAATTTACTTATTTATATTCTGGATACCATTTCAAATCACGGACTGCTTTAGCCATATCTGTTTCTTCAGCACGTGCAAGACCTTGTTCTTGCGCTTTTTTAGCAACTGCTTCTGCTACTTTGATAGAAACATCAGCTACATACTTGAATGGAGGTAAGACTGGTGCTCCTGGTTCGCCTGGATTGACAATACCACTCAATGAATGTGCGGCAGCTCCAATCATTTCATCCGTCAAGAGACTCGCTTCAGAAGCCAGCATACCTAGTCCAAGACCTGGGTAAATCAGGGCATTATTCGCTTGACCAATCACGTAGTCCACACCTTTATAGGAAACTGTACCAGCTGGAATTCCTGTCGCAACAAATGCTTTTCCGTCTGACCATTCGATCAAATCTTTGGCACTTGCCTCAGCTAGTTTGGTTGGGTTTGACAATGGGAAAATGATAGGACGTTCAGTGTTTTCACACATAGCTTCTACAATTTCTTTTGTGAAGGTATTTGGCTGAGTTGAAGTTCCCACAAGAATAGTTGGCTTAACCGTCTTCACTACTTCAAGAAGGTCCGTCAACTTATCTGCATTGGCAAAATCAGAACGTTTCTTAGCAAATGGTTTTTGTTCCGGAGTCAAGTCATCCATGTCATCAAAGAGGAGACCTTGTTTGTCGACCATAAAGAAGCGTTTATAGGCTTCTTCTTCAGGCAGACCTTCACTGACCATTTCACGAAGGACACGAGAGGCAATCCCTGCACCAGCAGTCCCACCACCATAGCAGAGATAAACTTGATCCGTTAATTTTTCACCTGTAATATCCAATGAACCAAAGATTCCACCGAGGGTTACAATACCAGTTCCTTGGATATCATCGTTAAAGGTTGGGATTTGTTTTCGGTATTTTTCAAGGATGTTAGCAGCATTTAAGCGACCGAAATCTTCCCAGTGCAGATAGAGTTTAGGGAAAAGACGTTCTGCAGTTTGAACAAATTGGTCAATGAAATCATAATAACGATCACCACGCACACGTTCGTGGCGATTTCCCAAGTAATTAGGGTTGTTACGCAATTCTTCACGGTTGGTACCTGCATCAATGACCAAAGGAAGCACCATTGAAGGATCGATTCCTGCAGCTCCAGTATAGACCATCAGTTTCCCAACAGAAATATCGACACCATTTGTTCCCCAGTCACCAATACCGAGAATACCTTCTGCATCTGTCACAACAATAAGACGAATTTCACGGTCCCCTGCTGCATTTTTCAAAGTTGCTTCGATATTTTCAGGATGATTGATATCAAGATATGCGGCATATTGTGGATCTACAAAGAGATCGCTATACCCTTCAATGGTATCAGCAATGGTTGGGTCATAGACAATGGGATTAAACTCTTCCAAATGTTGAGCAAATAGGTAGTAAAAAAGAGTACGATTTGTATTAAAAATTTCCATTAGGAACAAACGTTTTTCCAAATCGTTGACCTTCGTTTGCATTTGCGCATAAGTTTGCGCTGCTTGTTCTTCAATGGTTTGAACGTAAGGTGGCAAGAGTCCAACCAAACCTAACTCCTGACGTTCTTCCAAAGTAAAGGCAGTTCCTTTGTTAAGGAAAGGGTTGTTTAAAATATCATGTGCAGTCATAATGCGACCTCCTTTTTCTATATTATACTACCATTTATGTACGATTAAAAGAACAGTGTATCATTTAATGTCCATTAATTTCTTTTATGCTATAATGGACAATAATAATCTTATATCGTACTTCGTATTGTTTAAAAAGTTATTTTTGTCATTTAAAACTTGTATTCTGTTTATATGACGACTAAAAATTATTTACAAAAATATATTTCACAAAAATATATTTCACAAAAGGTGAAATATTTTCGCACACAAAATAAAATGAGCCAAGAGGAACTTTCGGAACAGGCAGGACTCGGACTCAAGTATATCAATCAACTAGAAAACCAAAATGTGAATCTGACCATTCACAGTCTAGAAAAAGTGATTGTTGCCTTAAACTTGACGCCAGAGGAATTTTTCAATTTTAACAGCCTCGAGGCCACCACTGACAAAACCGATAACCTCTCACTGAAAAGAGTTAACATGAAGCTAAAACAACTTCCTGCTACAAAGAGGGAGAAACTCTTAGCCATCTTTGAAGATATTTTAGATAGCCTGTAGTTGCCTCCTGACTCATCATCGTATTTTAACTTATTAAAAAACTTATAGTCAAATACGTTACCACGGATAAAATTTACTTATCACTTCAGCTGACTTTGACTATATAAATCCTTTTAACATGCTTTTGAAAGTGAGATTTTATGAACCTTAAAGACTTATACTACTTTTATGACCTAAGTAACTTACAATCTTTCACTGATGTAGCTCGAAAACATGAGGTGAGTCAACCATCCATTTCTTATGCGATTAAACGATTAGAAAAAGAGTTTCATTGTCAACTAATTATGCATGACCCTTCTCACAGAACCTTTAAATTAACACCACAAGGTGATATTTTATTGCGACATATAAAAAAAGTGCTTCCAGAACTTCAAGGTGCCAAAAAGGAAATACTACGAAGCATTTCTTCCTATGATACAATCGGATTCCCACCTCTTATTATTGACTATATTGTTCGTAAAGAACCTGCTTTTATTGAAAATGTCTCAGCACTTCGAAATATTCATCCTATACAAGAGGGCTCTATTGAACTTTTAGATCTCTTATCTAGGGGAGAACTAGATGCCAGTTTTATTGGAAGCTTAGAACCTATTATTGATAAACGATTTTCAGTTAAAAACCTTATGACAAGTGATCTTTATTATATTCTGCCATCAGGATACCCATTAGCAGATAAAGAAGCTATCGCTTTTTCTGACGTTATAAATGAAGATTTTATTATTTTAGACGAACATTTTGTTCATCTAAAAGCATTTCAACATCTGAATGATCAGCATCATCATGCCGCAACACCATTCTTTCAAACTGATGATGTTAATTTGCTTAAACAACTCCTTCGTAAAAAAGTTGGTATCAGCCTTCTTTCTGAGATTGCTATAACAAAGGAAGACAAAGATTTAATTGCTATTCCAATGGTTAAGAATGAACGTCTGACCCTTTATGTTTCTCTTATCACCCTCAAGGAAAATAATCTTCATCCTAAGGTTCTCAACTTCTTAAAAGAACTATTTAGCTAAAAGAGACAGTATTATGTTAATTTAGATATTATCTAACCATAAAAAGTCAAAACCACCCGTGAGAATGATATGCCCC
>NZ_KV794113.1:300131-363752 GCF_001808655.1 Streptococcus sp. HMSC078H03 | reverse complement strand
AGTTTTACCCACTACAGAAATTATAGAGCCTAAATAATAAGGTAACGACTCAAGTCGCTTAAAAAAGAAAACCAGGGCATCAGCTCTGGTTTTTTATTGCGATAAGCGATTGTTAGAAACTGATAAATTGATTTGTTTTAATAAACTTTCGGGGGTAGACAATCTAGTGTCTACCCTTTTTTTGCGTTTCGGAGGTAATTATGCAAAAGGAAGAACAGTCATCACGTCAAATCGTGAAAAGCCATATCATGACCATCATGGGAGTTGATAATCTAAAAGCAACTCAACTGGTAAATGAAATGGAACAAACAGGTTTAATCTGATTTGATGAATTTGGGAATTTTGGAATTTTAGTCTTGGAGGGATAATCATGAAACGTATTACTGCTAATCAATTTCAGACATCAGAGCGTTATTATAAACTCCCAAAAGTCTTGTTTGAAGATTACGCTAAAAAATACGGTCACGAGAACTTTACCATGAGAAACTGGGCAGATTTTCAATACTATAAGGATAAGACGTTGGATTCGGTGATTGCGGTCACAACAGCGAAGTTTACCCTTTTTAATATCCAATCGGTGATTGATTTGACGCAAAAAGACTCTATGGACTTGACAACGTGGGGCACTCAGAAGACTATGGTCTATCTTGTTATTCCAGATAATGATACTACCTTTCGTTTTCTATCTGCTTTATTTTTCTCTATGTTTTTCTCCACTTTGACCAGATAGGCTGATGTGGACTTTAAAGGGCAACTGCCTATCCATGTTAGAAGCTATCTGGATGAGTTTGCTAATGTCGGAGAAATCCCAGACTTCGCCGAACAAACCTCAACAGTTAGCTCTTGGAATATGAGTCTAGTACCAATCTTGCAAAATATCGCCCAACTCTTTCTCATTTACTGGGAAGGAAATAGTGGTGATAAACTACTTGAACGTCAGACACGAGCCAGTGAGTGGTATTACCAAATTGAAAAAGGCTTTAGTCAACCCAACGGCGGGACAGCACAAAGTGATCTAAAAGCACTTGAAGCTGTACGAGGAGACCTTTTTGAAAACTCTATTACAGGAGGTGGTGATGGTATGGGTTACGCTTACGGCCAATGTACTTGGGGAGTCGCAGCCCGTATTAACCAACTGGGTCTAAAACTCAAAGGAAAAAACGGTGAGAAGATTCCAATTATCAGTACCATGGGCAATGGCCAAGATTCGGTACGAACAGCCGCAAGTCTCGGTGGGGAGACAGGGACAAGTCCACAAGCAGGAGCTATTATTTCCTTTGCGGGAGGAGGACATGGCACACCAGCAGAATACGGACATGTGGCTTTCGTCGAAAAACTCTACCCAAATGGCTCATTCCTTATCTCCGAAACCAATTACAATGGCAATCCAAACTATACCTTCCGTAAATTATCTGGAGTGGATAGTAACTTGAGTTTTGCGTATGCGACGAAATAAAAAAGGATATGCTAACAATGACTTGATTTGTTAGCATATTGTTTTGGAGGTGGTGATATGGATTTGTTAGAGAAACTCGTTTATAATTATATTAAAAATAATCATGGAGTAATAACTTTTCGTGATATGGAAGAGCTTAACTTTTCTTATCAACAACTGAATCAATTAGTCTCAAAAGGGAAAGTGGAATCAATTGAAAGAGGTATCTATCATCTGCCAGATACCTATATCGATGACTATTTTAGTTTACAGTACCGTTTTCCAAAAGGAATTTATTCCTTAGAAACAGCACTTTGGTTACATGGTCTGTCCCTTACCATTCCATTTGAGCCTGTGATGACTTTTCCTTTCGGGACAAATACGAGGCCAATGAAAGAAGCTGCTGTCAAGCCAATTGTCGCTAGAAAGTATCATGAAATCGGTATTATTAGACTGGGGCGACAGGCTGGACAGTTTATCTCAGTATATGATATGGAACGAACATTAGTGGAGTGTTTGAGAACAGCTTATCATGTCGATATTCAAGTTATTGCTCCAGCTTTTCAAGCTTACTTTAAAAAAGGAGCTGTTGATTATGCCAAGTTGTATCACTATGCACAACTATTTAAAGTAACCGAAAAACTACAATCATATGTGGAGGTCTTGTCGTGAAATTTTCAAATGCTAATAGTTTCAAAGCTAAAATCAAGAATATTGCAAAAGAAAAAGGGATCTCTTTCTCAAAAGATTAGTCAAATATTTGAAGAATACGGTGCGAATATGTTGGATGTATTCGGTTGCTATATGTATAAATTAAACAATTGTGTTACAATGAAACCATATAGAATTTTAAGTTTTCTCAAAAACTTTTTATAACTAAGAACACATAAGGAGGTAAAATGGTGAAGCATTCTAAAATAACAAAAGTTTTTCAGCTTTCACTCGTCATCATATTTATTTTAGTCTTGTTAGGGCTCTTTGTTCCCCAGCAGTTTCAAAATATTAGTTTTTACTTAAAAAATCTCTTAACAACTAGTGTTGGCTGGTTTTACTTGTTATTGGTTACGGGGATTTTAATTTTTTGTGTCTTTTTAATTGTAAGTCCGATAGGGCAGATTCGCTTGGGTAATCCCACGAGTCGGCCAGAGCATTCGACGACGTCATGGATTGCCATGATGTTTTCTGCTGGAATGGGGATTGGGCTGGTCTTTTATGGGGCAGCAGAGCCTTTGAGTCACTTTGCTATCTCGACGCCCAATGCAGAAATAGGCAGTGCGGATGCTCTCGCAGATGCTTTTCGTTTTACTTTTTTTCACTGGGGATTTCATGCTTGGGCGGTCTATGCCCTGGTGGGATTGTCTTTGGCTTATTTTGGCTTTCGTAAACGGGAGAAATATCAGCTCTCAGTCGTCTTTAAGCCTCTTTTTGGAAAATATGCGGACGGACCAATAGCAACCATTATCGATACCATCACCATTATTGCGACAGTGATTGGGGTAGCGACAACGCTCGGCTTTGGTGCCTCACAAATCAATGGTGGTCTCTCCTATGTCTTTGGTATTCCTAATAATAGTCTTGTGCAAGTCATCATTATCATCATTGCGACAATTCTTTTTCTTATTTCTGCCTTATCAGGTTTAGGAAAGGGTGTTAAAATCCTATCTAATACAAACTTGATTTTAGCTATTGTCTTGCTTGCTGGAGTCATAGTTTTGGGGCCAACGGTTAAGATATTTGACACCATGACAGACTCTATCGGCCTTTATTTTCAAAACTTCTTCCGTATGAGTTTTCGGGCGGCGGCTTTTGATGAGACCAAGCGGGCTTGGATTAACCAATGGACCATTTTTTACTGGGCATGGTGGATTTCCTGGTCACCTTTTGTGGGCGTCTTTATTGCCCGTATCTCAAAAGGTCGGACTATTCGCGAATTTTTGACAGTAGTGCTTTTGGCACCAACAGTCCTTAGTTTTATCTGGTTTTCTGCTTTTGGTACCTTATCTACTTCACTACAAGATTCGGGGGTTAATTTGATACGTTTTGCCACAGAAGAAATTCTTTTTGCCTCTTTTAATGAATATCCTCTGGGAAGTGTCCTTTCACTCCTGGCAATTATTTTAGTTTTAACCTTCTTTGTGACCTCGGCGGATTCTGCCACCTATGTTTTGGCCATGTTGTCTGAAGATGGCAATCTAAATCCAAGTAATCGTAAAAAGGTGATTTGGGGTGTCATGCTGGCCTTGATTGCTATTGCACTCATGTTTTCTGGTGGATTGACAGCTTTACAAAACACGCTCATTATTGTCGCTTTTCCATTTTCTATAGTACTAGTGTTGATGATGTGGTCGCTTATGAAAGAGTTATATCACGAAAAAGAGCAAATGGGACTCGCCATTACACCAGACCGATATCCTGAGAAGAATCAACCGTTTAAATCTTATGAGGAAAATTAGGAGGATGGCATGGAGTTAAGAGTGCTTCGTTATTTTATTACTATTGCTGAGGAGGGGAGTATCTCCAAGGCAGCTGAGAAGCTGATGATTACTTAGCCGACACTCAGTCGTCAGTTAAAAGATTTGGAGCAGGAACTTGGTGAACCTCTTTTTATCCGTGAACATATCAAGTCGCTTAATAAAGAAAACCAGGGCATCAGCTCTGGTTTTTTCTATTGCTTTTAATATTTTCATTTGTTAGAATGTAGGTGATGTGCGTGCTTGTCACGCCCTTTTTTCTGTGTCTTTTACGGCTTTAGTGGTTGTAAATAACTATAAAAATCTTAAAGGCATGGTAAATGCTAAAAAGAAAAGGAGAAATTTATGGCTTATATTTGGTCTTATCTCAGACGTTATCCTAAGTGGCTAGCAATGAATTTTACGGCAGCCATTTTATTTGTTATTGCTAACTTGGGTTTGCCGACGGTTCTTGCCAGAATGATTGATGAGGGAATAAACCGTGGTGATGTTGATAAGCTTTACGCTTATGCTTGGGTCATGTTTGGTGTAGTTTTGACTGGGATTGTTGGTCGTATACTTCTGTCCTATGCGGTTGGAAAGTTGACCACTACTATGGTGCAAGTCATGCGTAATGACATTTATGCTAAGCTTCAGGAGTATTCCCACCACGAGTATGAGCAGATAGGGGTATCCTCTTTGGTGACTCGTATTACATCAGATGCTTTTGTGCTTATGCAGTTTGCGGATCAGGTTCTTAAGCTAGGGGTTATCACTCCTTTGATGATGGTTTCCAGTGTCTTTTTGATTTTGACGACAAGTCCATCTTTGGCTTGGATTGTGGCAATCTCCTTACCTTTCCTAGCCGTAGTTGTCTGGTATGTGGCGGTAAAAACGCGTCCGCTTTCTGAAAAGCAACAGGCAACTCTCGACAAGATTAACCAGTATGCTCGTGAAAATCTGACTGGACTTCGTGTCATCAGAGCTTTCGCTAGAGAAGATTTTCAAGAGAAGAAGTTCGCTTCTGAAAATGCTGTCTATGCGGATAATTCAAATAAACTTTTCAAATTGACTGGTTTGACCGAGCCACTTTTTGTGCAAATCATCATCGCTATGATTGTGGCCATTGTTTGGTTTGCTCTTGAGCCATTAGGCTCTGGAAGTTTGGCTATCGGTGACTTGGTTGCCTTTATTGAGTACAGTTTCCATGCACTATTGTCCTTCCTCTTCCTAGCTAATCTTTTTACCATGTATCCTCGTACAGCGGTGTCTAGTGAACGTCTGCAGGAAATTATGGACATGCCGATTTCTATCAATCCAAATGAAGATGGCGTGACAGAAACCGAGACTAAGGGATATTTGGAATTTGACAATGTTACCTTTGCCTATCCCGGTGAAACTGAGAGTCCTGTCCTACACAACATTTCTTTCAAGGCAAAACCTGGTGAAACCATTGCCTTTATCGGATCAACGGGTTCAGGGAAATCCTCCCTTGTGCAGTTGATTCCACGTTTTTATGATGTAACACTTGGACGCATTCTTGTTGATGGTGTGGATGTTCGTGACTATAATCTTAAGGCTCTTCGTCGTAAGATTGGCTTTATTCCACAAAAAGCCCTGCTCTTTACAGGAACCATCGGTGAAAATATCCGTTATGGTAAGGAAAATGCCAGTCATGAAGAATTGAATCAAGCTACGGATGTCGCTCAAGCTAAGGAATTCATTGACAGTAAGGAAGAACGCTACGATTCTCACTTGGCTGAGGGTGGTAGCAACCTTTCTGGGGGACAGAAGCAGCGTTTGTCGATTGCACGTGCGGTGGTTAAACGTCCCGACCTTTACATCTTTGACGATTCCTTCTCTGCCTTGGACTACAAGACTGATGCGACCTTGCGTCGCCGTCTGAAAGAAGTGACCCAGGATGCGACAGTCTTGATTGTGGCTCAACGTGTGGGTACTATCATGGATGCAGACCAGATTATCGTTCTTGATAAGGGTGAAATCGTGGGTCGAGGTCGTCATGAAGAGCTTATGGAAAGCAATGAGATTTACCGTGAAATTGCTAATTCACAATTGAATCAAAAGAGTCTTACGGAAGACTAGAAGGAGGTCAAAATGAAGAAAAATAAAATGAAAACAAGTCATTCCTCAAGTTTTGGCCGCCTTTGGTCCTACTTGCAGGCTTATCGTTTCCCACTTTACCTAGCCATTTTCCTGAAAATTGTTAGTGTTATCATGAGTGTCCTTGAGCCAGTGGTCATTGGTTTAGCTATTACCGAGTTGACTAAAAATACGCTGGCCATCATGAAGGGTGTCGAAGGTGCTCATATTAACGTTTACTATGTTGGTTGGGTTCTGGTTGTTTATCTCTTGCGTGGTCTTATTTATGAGTTGGCTGCCTACTATTCCAACTATTTCATGACCAATGCTGTGCAAGCAACGGTTCAAGATATGCGAAATGAGATGACCGAGAAAATCAATCGTACCTCAGTGTCATACTTTGATAAGCACCAGTTTGGAGACCTCTTGGGACGCTTTACCAGTGACGTCGAGACAGTATCTAATGCCTTGCAGCAGTCATTCTTGCAGGTTGTTAATGCCGTCTTTACTCTAGCCTTGGTAATTGGAACAGTGCTTTACCTTAATCTTCAATTGGGAGCTATAGTTGTCATCACTATTCCGATTACATTCTTTGGTGCCCGCTATATCATGAGTAAGTCTCAGCCCTACTTTAAACAACAAGCTGATGCTCTAGGTACTCTTAATGGTTTTGTTCAAGAAAATCTGACCGGCTTCAATGTGCTTAAGCTATTTGGCCGTGAGGATAGATCCTTGGACGACTTTAAGAAAATTACGGAAGACCTTCAGAAGGTAGGCTTTAAGGCTAACTTCATTTCAGGACTCATGATGCCAGTTCTTAACGGTTTATCTGACTTGACCTATCTAATTGTCGCTGTTTTGGGTGGTCTGCAAGTTTTGGCTGGTCGCTTGACGATTGGTAATATGCAGGCCTTTGTTCAGTACGTTTGGCAGATTAACCAACCTATTCAGAACTTGACTCAGTTGGCTGGACAATTGCAGAGTGCTAAATCCTCTTTGGACCGTATTTTCCAACTGATGGATGAACCAGACGAGGCTAATGATGCTACTGAAGTGCTAGAGGGAGATTTGACTGGCCAAGTTAGCTTTAAGCATGTGGACTTCCAGTATGTGGCCGATAAACCTTTGATTCGTGACTTTAATCTTGAGGTTAATCCTGGTGAAATGGTCGCCATTGTCGGCCCAACTGGTGCCGGAAAATCAACGATTATCAATCTTCTCATGCGTTTCTATGATGTGACGGCTGGTTCTATCTCGGTTGATGGTCATGATATTCGTAACTTATCACGTCAGGATTATCGTAAACAGTTTGGTATGGTGCTTCAGGATGCTTGGCTCTTTGAAGGAACTATCAAGGAAAATCTTCGCTTTGGTAATCTTGAGGCGACTGACGAAGAAATTGTTGAAGCTGCTAAGGCAGCCAATGTGGACCACTTTATCCGTACACTACCTGGTGGTTACAACATGGAAATGAACCAGGAATCAAGTAACATCTCACTAGGACAAAAGCAACTTTTGACCATTGCGCGTGCGCTTTTGGCTGATCCTAAAATCTTGATTTTGGACGAGGCAACCTCATCGGTTGATACCCGTCTGGAACTCCTGATTCAAAAAGCCATGAAGACCCTTATGCAAGGTAGAACAAGCTTTGTCATTGCCCACCGCTTATCAACGATTCAAGAAGCAGACAAGATTTTGGTCCTTAAAGATGGTCAAATCATCGAACAAGGGAACCATGAATCCCTCCTTGCAGATAAAGGCTTCTATTACGACTTGTATAATAGCCAGTTTGCAGAGAAATAAATAAAAAATCCATCAGTTCATAGCTGGTGGATTTTTTCTGAATTTGACGAGCAATAAAAGAGACTTCTCCTATAGGGAAAAGTCTCAAAATCAATATTATTTCTCAGCAGGTCGTGTGACGAACATGGCATCTCCGAAACTGAAGAAGCGGTAGCGTTCTTGGACGGCGTGTTTATAGGCATCAAGGACGAATTCACGGCCAGCAAAGGCTGAAACCAACATCACCAAGGTTGATTTTGGAAGGTGGAAGTTGGTTGAAAAGGCATCTACGACTGTGAATTGGTAGCCTGGTTTGATAAAGATATTGGTCCAGCCTGAGTCGGCTTGGAGTTGACCATCGTATTTATTGCCGATTGTCTCAAGTGTTCGTATTGAAGTGGTTCCTACTGCAATGATGCGGCCTCCAGCGGCTTTGACGCTATTAAGGGTATCGGCAGCGTCTTGGCTGAGGGTGTAAAATTCTGAGTGCATCTCATGTTCGTCGACATTATCGACAGAAACAGGTCGGAAGGTTCCCAGTCCAACGTGAAGGGTGAGGTAGACCAATTTTACACCTTTAGCTTCAATCTTTTGAAGTAATTCAGGAGTGAAATGGAGGCCAGCTGTAGGAGCAGCGGCAGAGCCATTTTCCTTGGCATAGACCGTTTGGTAACGGTCGCGGTCTTCCAATTTTTCATGGATATAAGGTGGCAATGGCATCTCACCCAAGCTTTCCAAAACCTCAAGGAAGATACCGTCGTAGCTAAATTCTACGATACGGCCACCGTGATCCAGTTCCTCAGTAACAGTGGCGGTCAAGCGTCCATCACCAAAACTAACTTTAGCACCTACTTTAAGGCGTTTGGCTGGTTTGGCTAAAACTTCCCATTGATCGCCTTGGGTATTTTTCAAAAGGAGAAATTCCACATGGCCGTGGGTATCAGGCTTTTCACCGTAGAGGCGGGCAGGAAGCACGCGCGTATTGTTCATGACCAAGGCATCGCCAGGGTTAAGCTGATCGATGATGTGGTCGAAGTGGGTGTCAGTCATTTCCTTAGTTACAGGATCAATGACCAAGAGTTTAGAGGCGTCACGTTGCTCCAATGGGGTTTGAGCAATCAGTTCCTCTGGCAATTCAAAATCAAAATCGTTTGTATTCATTTCTTTCCTCGTTTAAAAATTTTCAGCCTTTTTATTATAGCACGATATAGGGCGACCGTCATTAAAGGAGTTGAGTGAAAGCGCTTGACAAAAAAGATAAAAAAGGAGATAATAAAGAAAATGGTATATACCAATATTGAGGTGAATAGAATGAAAAAGATTTTAGTTAAGAATCAAGTTGAGGGAGGCAAAGTTGCCCTTGATCTTCTTAAAGAGAGCCTTGCAGCAGGTGCTCAAACCTTGGGATTGGCTACAGGTAGTTCCCCTATCGCCCTTTACCAAGAGATGGTTGAGAGTGACGTGGATTTTTCAGAACTTTACAGCGTCAATTTGGATGAATACGTCGGACTAGCACCAGACCATGAGCAGAGCTACCATGCCTTTATGAAGGCTCAACTCTTTGATGCCAAGCCATTTAAGGAGAGCTTCTTGCCTGACGGCATGGCTGAGGACTTGGAGCAGGCGGCTAAGGATTACGATGACGTTTTGGCACAACATGCTATTGATTTGCAAATCCTAGGAATCGGAAGTAATGGGCATATTGGTTTTAATGAGCCAGGTACGCCTTTTGATAGTCAAACTCATGTGGTCGACTTGACTGACAGCACCATTGAAGCCAATAGCCGTTTCTTTGCTAGTCGTGATCAGGTTCCTACTAAGGCTATTTCGATGGGAATTGCTTCTATTATGGCTGCTAAGAAGATTATCTTGTTTGCCTATGGCGACAAGAAGGCAGATGCCATTTTCAAGATGGTCAAGGGTCCGGTGACAGAGGAAGTACCAGCTAGTGTTTTGCAAAATCATCCAGATGTGACTCTCATCTTAGATGAGGCAGCTGCTGCGAAATTGTAATACTATCTTTTGAAAAACAATCTTACGAAACTCAGGTTGAGGCATTTGACACTCAGCCTTTTTCTTTTGTGAAAATGTGCTTCCAAACAAATCAATTGCCTAGCCCTCTTTGATAGCGCTATAATAGTTAAGTTGACTTTGACTATCAAACAACAGATATAGATATTTCATAAAGAAAGAGGATATACAATGGCAAAACCTATTCGAGTATTGCTTTATTATAAATACCTTCCCATCGAAAACGCTGAGCAATTTGCGGCAGACCACTTGGCTTTCTGTAAGTCAATCGGTTTGAAAGGACGTATCTTGGTGGCTGACGAGGGAATCAATGGAACGGTTTCTGGCGACTACGAAACCACTCAAAAATACATGGACTACGTTAACAGCCTTCCAGGGATGGAAGACCTCTGGTTCAAGATTGATGAGGAAGAAGAGCAAGCCTTTAAGAAGATGTTTGTGCGTTACAAGAAGGAAATCGTTCACCTTGGCTTAGAGGATGATAACTTTGACAGCGACATTAATCCGCTTGAAACAACGGGTGCTTACTTGTCACCAAAAGAGTTTAAAGATGCCCTTTTAGATGAGGACACTGTTGTCCTTGACACACGTAATGACTATGAGTATGACCTTGGTCACTTCCGTGGAGCCATTCGTCCAGATATTCGCAACTTCCGTGAATTGCCACAATGGGTTCGCGACCATAAAGAAGAGTTCATGGACAAGCGCGTGGTTGTGTACTGTACTGGTGGTGTCCGCTGTGAGAAATTCTCAGGTTGGATGGTCCGTGAAGGCTACAAAGATGTTGGTCAATTGCACGGTGGTATCGCGACTTACGGTAAAGATCCAGAGGTTCAAGGGGAGCTTTGGGATGGTAAGATGTATGTCTTTGACGAGCGTATTGCCGTTGACATCAACCATGTAGACCCTGTCGTTGTCGGTAAGGATTGGTTCGATGGGACGCCTTGCGAACGCTATGTCAACTGCGGTAACCCATTCTGTAACCGTCGTATCCTTGCCTCAGAGGAAAATGAAGATAAATACCTCCGTGGCTGCTCACATGAATGCCGTGTTCACCCACGTAACCGTTATGTCTCTGAAAATGGTTTGAGCCAAGAAGAAGTTGTCTCACGCCTTGCGGCTATTGGTGAGAGTTTGGATGTAACACCGGCCTAAGTTTAAATAGAGAAGAAGCTGAGAGAAATCTTGGCTTTTTCAACCTTCTTATTTGTAATCATTCTAAATAACTGTTATAATATTTTTTAGAATGATTCTAAATAAGGAGTAATAAAATTGGAAGATAAGAATTTTGCAGAACGTTTAAATATTTTGAGAGCTGGTGTCTTGGGGGCCAATGATGGTATCATTTCCATTGCGGGAGTGGTTATCGGTGTGGCCAGTGCGACATCAAACATTTGGTTCATCTTGATTTCTGCCTTGTCAGCGATTTTTGCCGGTGCCTTTTCGATGGCAGGTGGCGAATATGTCAGTGTGTCAACGCAAAAAGATACTGAAGAAGCTGCTATCGCTAAGGAACAAGCCCTCTTGGACCGCTCTCCTGAGGCAGCTAGAGAGAGTTTGTATCAAACCTTCCTCAGTCAGGGGGATTGCGAAACAGCAGCTGAAGTTAAGGTTAATCAAGCCTTCAATAAGAATCCGATTAAGGTCTTAGTTGAGGAAAAATATGGGGTGGATTTAGATGAAATTACGAATCCATGGCATGCTGCTGTCTCTAGTTTCCTGGCTTTTTCAGTTGGTTCCTTGCCACCAGCACTAGCTATTATGCTGTTCCCAGAGCCTTACCGTATTCCTGTAACAGTGGTCGTGGTTGCCCTTACCTTGCTCTTGACTGGTTATATCAGTGCCAAGCTCGGAAAAGCACCTGTTAAACAAGCGATGTTGCGTAACTTGACAGTAGGCCTCTTGACCATGCTTGTGACCTTCTTGGTCGGGCATATCTTCCACGTGAATGTGTAAGTCTTAATAATGTGATAAGTCTATCTTTTAAGGTAGACTTTTTGCTTTCTCCAGCGTTCTTTTGAGACCTTTCTTATGTCCGTCTTTCGTTTTAGTCTGCTAGACCAGGCTTATCCGTGGTACAATAAGGTTATGCGTTTAGACAAATTATTAGGACAGGCGGGCTATGGTTCCCGCAATCAGGTCAAGAAGCTCATTCGTAGCCGTCAAGTTTATGTAGATGGTATCTTGGCGGATCGAGATAATCTAAATGTGGATGCTAGTCTTCAAACCATCACGGTTTCTGGTAAGGAACTGGAGCATACGCCAGAAGTTTACTATCTCATGAATAAACCAGCAGGTGTAGTGTCAGCTCGAAAGGACAAGAAGCACCAAACAGTCATTGATTTGATTAAGCCTGAAGATCAGCGAGACGGTCTCTATCCTGTGGGCCGATTGGATAGAGATACGGAGGGTTTGGTGCTGATTACCAACAATGGGCCTCTGGGCTTTGCCATGCTTCACCCCCGCTATCATGTAGCTAAGACTTATTATGTTGAGGTCAATGATGTTCTTGGGCCTGATGCACCTGCATTTTTTGAGTCGGGTGTTGTCTTTGAGGATGGTACTGTTTGTAAATCAGCTCAGCTAGAAATTCTAAGTTCTGCGAGTGACAAGAGTAGTGCTCACATTACGATTTCGGAAGGTAAATTTCATCAAGTGAAAAAGATGTTCTTGGCTTATGGAGTCAAGGTGACCTATCTTAAGCGGATTTCTTTTGGAGCATTTAAGCTTGATGAAGGGATAGCAGTAGGTTCCTACAGAGCCTTAACGGAAGCGGAAAAAGTGATTTTGCGTACTTATTTGGGCTAGTCATTTCTTCTTATTAAGGTATGATAGGAACTTTCAATCTCCTGATAGGTCCATCCTATCACTAGGATTAATACTGTAAGGCCCATAAGTACGGACTTTTCTAGGGGTATAAGTAAAACTTATGACATTCTATAAGTTTTTTTAATTTTTCAAGCCTTGTTTCTGGTGGTATGATGGTATCAATTCGATTGAGAACTTAAGTAAGTCAGGGCAGTGAGCAGGTCTAATCAGAAAGGGAGGTTCATTATGACAGAAGCATTTTATGATCATTTAGCAAAGACACGTCATCAGATTCACCAACATCCAGAGGTTTCTGAGGAAGAGCATGAGACGACAGTCTTTTTGAAAGGTTATTTGAAAAATCTAGGTATTGAGCCTTTAAATTATCCTTTGAAGACAGGACTCATCGCTGAGATTGGGTCAGGTCATCCGATTATTGCTTTGCGTGCTGATATTGATGCCCTACCGATTAAGGAAAAGACAGGACTTCCTTATGCCAGCGATAATGGGGCTATGCATGCTTGTGGTCATGACTTTCACCAGACCTCTCTGCTTGGAGCTGCTCAGCTTTTAAAGGAAAGAGAAGCAGAGCTTAAGGGGACCGTTCGATTGATTTTCCAACCAGCCGAGGAAAATTTCCAAGGGGCCTATCAGGTCATTGAAGCGGGTGGTCTTGATGGTGTGTCAGCTATCATCGGTTATCACAATAATCCTCACTTGAAACCTGGTCAGATTGGTCTTCGTTCGGGGGCCATCATGGCAGGCGTGGAGCAGTTTAGGGTTGATGTCAAGGGTGTTTCATCCCATGCAGCCCGTCCTGATTTGGGTGTGGATACGGTCTTGGTTACTACGACTATCATTAATAATTTACAGCAAATTGTTGCTCGGACGGTATCTCCCTTTGAATCAGCTGTATTGTCAGTCACTCATATCGAAGTTGGAAATACTTGGAATGTTCTTCCGGCAACCGGCTTTTTCGAAGGAACGATTCGAACCTTTGAGCCTAAGGTTCGGGAAGATGTCATTGCTCGTTTTGAAAAGGTCGTTCAGGCAACAGCAGACCAATTTGGTGCTCAGGCCGAGATTGTTTGGGGCAATTCTCCTTTTGTGACTTACAACGATTTGACGCTCACACCTCTCATCTTTGAACATTCTAAGGCTTTCGCAGAAGTGATTGAAACCTTGCCATCAACAGGGGGCGAAGACTTTGCGACTTATCAAAAGGAAATACCAGGAGTCTTTGCCTTTATTGGCTCAAATGGTGAAGATAATGCACCAGACTGGCACCATGATGATTTCCTTGTGAAAGATGAGGCCTTGCCAGTAGCTGTTAATTACTATGTGGAAAACGCCCTCTTCCTACTTGACTATTTTAAGGAGCAATAAAAATAACCATTCCCTTAATCGGTATTACTAGTAATGAAAAACCTGTCGAAGAAGGAAGTCCCATTTATAGGTGTTCAGTGGCATCCTGAGTTTCTCTTGGGACATAAGCAATTAGCAGACCAAGGACTCTTTGATTATTTTGTTATGAGTTTTAAATAAGGTTTTAGGACTTTAAATTGGTGCCACATTTGAAATTGAAAAGGAGGACGTGCCTAAGGAGAAATATTCTTTTGATCATTTAGTTTACACTTAAGAACCCAGCCGATTGGTTGGGTTCTTTTGTCGTATTTTCGAAGTAAGATTTCAGGACCTAAAAAGGGGTGAGAATTTTTCACTTGCTATTTTTGAGCTTTTTAGATAAAATGAAAGCGTTATCATTTCAAAAATAGATAGGAAGTGGTCAAGTCATCTTTATGATGTTTTACCTTATAACTTCCGAATAAGGAGAAACGTATGTTAATTGGTATTCCAAAAGAAATCAAAAATAACGAGAACCGTGTGGCTCTAACGCCTGCTGGTGTGCAAAGTCTTGTAGCTAAGGGACATGTCGTGTTAATCGAAACAAATGCAGGCCTTGGCTCTGGTTTTGCGGATGCAGATTATGCCAATCAAGGTGCTAAAATCGTTGCAACTGCTGCAGAAGCATGGGCAGCAGAACTTGTTGTTAAAGTTAAGGAGCCACTTGCTGAAGAATATGGCTTCCTTCGTGAGGATCTTTTACTCTTTACCTACTTGCACATGGCAGCAGCTCCAGAATTGGCAGATGCTATGGTCAATGCTAAGACAACAGGTGTGGCCTATGAAACAGTACGTGGCCAAGAAGGTCACCTACCACTTTTGGTTCCAATGAGTGAAGTTGCAGGACGTATGGCCGTTCAAATCGGTGCTCACTTCTTGACCAAACAAGAGGGTGGCTCTGGCGTTCTCCTAGGTGGGGTACCTGGTGTTCCTAAAGGGAAAGTGACTATTATCGGTGGTGGTGTCGTAGGGACACATGCAGCCCGCATTGCCCTTGGACTTGGAGCTCAAGTGACTATCCTTGATATCAGTGCTAAACGTTTGTCTGTCCTTGAGGAAGTCTTTGGTAGCCAAATTCAAACACTTATGTCAAATCCGCTCAATATTGAATCGAGTGTTCGTGATGCTGATGTGGTTATCGGTGCTGTTCTTATCCCAGGTGCTAAAGCACCGAAACTTGTTACTGACGATATGGTTAAACAAATGCGTCCAGGTTCTGTTATTGTTGACGTTGCCGTTGACCAAGGTGGGGTTGTTGCAACTGCGGATCGCGTGACCACTCACGATGAGCCCGTTTATGAAACACATGGTGTCCTTCACTATGCCGTTGCCAATATCCCAGGAGCTGTGGCACGTACGTCAACCATTGCCCTTACCAATGTCACTTTGCCTTATATCGAAGCCCTTGCAGGAAAAGGATTCAGAAAAGCCATTAACGACGACGAAGGTCTGCGTCAAGGGGTTACAACCTACCAAGGTCATATTACTAGCAAACCGGTTGCAAAGGGCTTAGACAGAGAGTATACCTCAATTGATGAATTGGCATAAATAAATTATTTAGCATAAACAAAGAGGAGTCGTACCATAAGTTGGTGTGACTTCTTTTGTATATAATTAGCAAAGCTAATTTTTTCCTGTCATTAATGATAGTGCTTTCGTGGTATAATGATGATATCAAATTGGCTTTCATATTGTAGAAAAGTTTATGAAAAGAATGGACATATAATGGATAAAAAAGAATTACTCAAAAACACAATTCTATCTCTTGATAGTGATAGTTTTTTTGAATTAAAAACTTATTTCTTTAGAGAATTTTTCGGATTTAATTTTCTTGATGATTCTGAAGTTACTCAGGTTTTTTTTGCTGAAAAACTTTATGATTACTTCGAGAAAGTAGAGTTAAGAAACAACAAGGATTTTCCTACTCTACTACAAAAATATATGCAATTTCTAGATGATAAAGTTTCAAAATATATAGAAAAAAGTCCTAGGAAAAAGAATACTGATACCGAGGATATCCCTAGAGCAAGAAAATATTATAATAAAATAATTGAGTTCAAAAAACAAAATGATATCAATTATAGTAGACTAAGGGATTATTCCCGAATTATGTTTTGTCTCTATGCTGAGATAATTAATCAAAATGATACTATCACTAATTTTGATTATTCTATTTCTAGTCTAACTTCTAGTAAACTTCTTCAGTCAATGAAAAAATCTAAGACCCCTAAAAACACTAAAAATATTTTTGAGACAAAGAATGTATTTTTTGTTCAAAATAAAGAATTTTCATTCGAGATGTGTAACTATATCATAGCGACAATAGTTTTATTTGAAATTATTAACCATAATATAGATGGAGAATAGTACTATGGAAGGTATTTTAAAAATAGAAACAATTGAGCAGTTACAAGCTTTCCTAAATAATGACAATATTATGGAAATCGTCATACGTGGCAGAAATAGTAAGTTTAAGGCATTTCAGAAGGTTGTATTAAATGGGCTTGAACAGAGTGAGGCAAAGAAGACTGCAGAAAAGATTATCAATATAGTTGCTCAGAATAATAATTTGCCTCAGGGTAATCTACAATTAATTCAGAGTGTTGCTAAATCACAAAATCTTGGTTTGATTCTTAATGGTTTAACTCTAGCTACCACTGCTGCTGGATTTGCTATTATGTATGAGAAACTTGATAAACTAAGTTTTGATATTACTAATCAATTAAATCAACTGCAAGATACAATGAAACAGGGGAATAACGTTAATACAAATTTTGAATTTGGTAAGGTACTTTCGGAATATACGGATATGCTTGATTGTAGAAAAAGACAAAAACCTTATTCTGAAGACAAAATGAGAGTTTTGGTTGATAATATATATAATGTGTTAAACCTTCTGTATGATAGTTTAAAAAAAGATATAGTCACAGATAAGCAAGAAACTATCTTTTCAATTTTCTCACTTTTATCAATGTTTACAACTTCAATTAAGTATTTTGATGAACTTTATTATCTTAATAATAGGGAAATCTTATCCGATGGTGATGCATGGCATTCGTCCCACTCTAAATGGATGAGTATATATAGTAAACTATCGATGCCCGATTTTATACAAAGACTTCAGGATCATGCCTTTTTTGAAGTAGGTTTTAATACTCTAGAGGTAGATATTTATTGTCAGGAATTATTTAATCAAGTTAATTGTCAAAAACAAGAAATTGAAGATAATCAAGAGTTAATTATGGCAATTAAGGACGGTGCTATTCTCAATAATCTTCGAGAGTTTAACATTAACGAATTAAAGCAGGATCTGGAAAATGCTTTAGAAGAAGCTTTTGAAGATAGGCAAACCGAGGAGACGTCAAGAGTATATAATGAAATACATAAGCAAATTGAATTATTATAATTAGGATTTTATTTATGAATATTGATATTAAAAATGCGGTAAACAATCTTCTGATAGCCTGTAATAGCATCAAGAAACATTCCTCTGGAGATGTCAGTATAAAATCTATAGATGAATTGGTTATCGTGGATATATTAACGTTTATAGATTATATTTCAAAAGATGAATCTAAAGATAGGATTTCATTCTTTAAATTGATGTATCTCGACACAAAATACAATCCCCTTCTCCCAAAAGCATGTAATAATGAATTACCGGAATCTTTTAAAATTTTATCTTTACTTGATATGAAAGTATTCAGCAATAAGGGAATTACCTTGTCATCCTTGTATGTGACAGTCATTGCTGAAATTGGAAAATATTATATTTCAAACAGTTTAGATAGGAATCATATTGATAAGAATAAATTTCTTAAATATTTGGCAATTGTAAATGATTATAAAGAAGATGCTAAAAAACTTAAAAAACAAGAAAAGTTAGATTCCTCGAAAAATCAAAATTACATAAAGGATACCGAAGGAATTACTCCGGATATTTCTTTAACTAGAGTGTCTTCTGAGGATATGGAATCAGAGCAATCATTAGAAGATCTTCAAAAAGAACTCGACTCTTTAATTGGACTTATGAGTGTAAAGAAAGAAATTTCGTCTTTGATAAATCTATTGAAAGTCAATAAGATTCGAAAAGAAAGAGGGTTAAGTACACCTAAGACTTCTAACCATCTGGTCTTCTTAGGAAATCCAGGAACAGGAAAGACGACAGTAGCCAGGCTGATTGCGAAGATTTATAAACAATTGGGTGTGTTAGAAAAAGGTCAACTTATTGAGGTTGATCGTTCTGGTCTGGTTGCAGGCTATGTTGGACAAACAGCCATTAAAACTCAAGAAAAAATCGATGAAGCTATGGGTGGGGTCCTGTTTATTGATGAAGCTTATTCCTTAGCAAAAGGTGAATCTGATTTTGGTCAGGAAGCTATTGATACTCTTCTAAAAGCAATGGAAGATAAAAGAGATGATTTTGTTGTTATTGTTGCTGGCTATACTAAACAAATGGAGGCATTTTTATTATCCAATCCTGGGCTGAAATCTAGATTTAATAAGAGTATTTTATTTGAGGATTATACTGAAGAAGAATTATTAGATATCTTCAATTTGTTTTGTCATAAGTATGGCTTAAGGTTATCAGAGGATGCGAAAAGAAATTTAGGGGTATTTTTAAGTACTATATGTTCTGAAAAAACAGAGAATTTTGCTAATGCTCGAGAGATAAGAAATTTATTTGAACGTAGTATTGTTAATCAGGCTAATAGATTGGGTGATTTGGAAACGATTAGCAATGATGAGTTAGGAGAAATTGTTTCCTCGGATCTTGATATTAGTTAAACAATAAATTATACATATTAATGTTTACACCATTTGAAATTGATTATTACTGATTAATACCATTATGACTTTCTTTGATTCAGAAGTTTTATGAGTACACAGAATTTTTTTTGTATTAAGGAGGCTTTACAATGGCCAACCATATTCGTGTAATTACAGCAATTGTTTTTTCTCAGCTTGTCGTTCTTTATTTTGGTTTTCGTATGGATGTGTCTTTGACCGGACTGCTAACTACAGTAGCTGTGGCATCCCTGGTTGAGATTATTTATCATGTGAGGCTTGTTCGTAAGATAGGAGCCGATATTTCTTTTGAAACTTTTTGGAAAAACTGTGACCAACTTTTTAGAAAAAATGCTGTGCTGTTGGCTATTTTACTTTGTAACTTGCTTATTTTTAAAGGTGGGGATTTCATGGCCTTCATTCTTTGGCAAGTTACCTTTGTTGTCTTGGTAAGTATTATCATCATGGCATCAAATAATGCACCGGACGCATGATAATACTTAAATCTTGCAATGAAAGAATTTAGATAATGTTTAGTATTCACAGAAATCATTTGTCAGACCAGGGCGTTGACTATGTCACTTTTGGTCGAGGAGATAAGGTTCTCGTTATCATTACGGGATTAAGTTTGCAAGGCTTAAGTGATATGTCTGACCTTGCCGTTTACTCGCTATTTTATCGATATGCTAAGGAGTATAAGGTCTATATTTTTGATAGAAAGAACCATGTCGAAGAAGGCATTTCTATTGAGAATATAGCTGATGACCTCTACCGGTCTTTTCAAGAATTGCATATTGCTAAGGCCTCTATCATAGGCATGTCACAAGGTGGTATGATTGCTCAGCTGTTTGCTATTAAGTATCCTCAAAAGGTGACTAGTCTGGTGTTAGCTCTGACATTCTCTCGAAATAATGATATCAGTAGAGACACCATCGAAGGCTGGATTGAGATGGCAGAAATGGGCGATATGGCTAAGCTCAATAAGGATTCAATGTGTAAAACATTTTCGTCTCCTATGTTAAAGAAATTATATGTGATTAATAAACTATTTTTGAAGACTGTGAGTGTTGAAAAACAAGAACGATTTGTCCGTTTAGCCAAGTCAATTCTTGAGTTTGATTGCCATAAGTCCCTTGATAAAATCACCTGTCCGACTCTTGTCTTGGGGGCTAAAAAAGATTTGGTTCTGGGAGTGGATGGTGCAAGGGAACTTGCAAATAGCATTCCAAATGCTTCCTATTATGAATTTAGCAAACAGGGTCACGCAGCCTTTATTGAAAGTAAGCAATTTAATAAAATTATATTAGAATTTCTGCGAGAAAACACTTAGGTAGTGGACTTAGGGATATCTATTAAAAACAAATGAGAAAGGGGTTACAATAAAAGCTGTAGCCTCTTTTTATTTCCGGTTCAATTGTGTGCAGTCTGAAAAATTAAATGATAGAATAGCGGTAGATAGGAGGATACAGAAATGTTAAACTATGATTTGATTGTTATCGGTTTCGGTAAAGCCGGTAAAACTCTGGCTGCTAAGATGAATGCAGCTGGTAAGAAAGTTGCTGTCATCGAGCGCAGTAAAGCGATGTATGGTGGTACTTGCATTAATATTGCTTGTATCCCAACTAAGACTATGATTGTAGCGGCTGAGAAGGGCTGGTCATTTGACGATACCATGAAGGAACGTGGTGCAGTGACTGGTCGTCTTAATGCTAAGAATTATAAAATGTTGGCAGACAATGGCGTTGATGTCATTGATGCAGAGGCACATTTTGTGTCAAATAAGGTTATTGAAGTAGTGGCTGGTGATGACCGCCAAGAGCTAACAGCTGAGACTATTGTCATCAATACAGGTGCCGTGTCTAATGTCTTGCCTATTCCTGGCTTGACAACAACTAAGCATGTTTACGATTCAACTGGTATTCAAACCCTTGAAGCCTTGCCAAAACGTTTAGGTGTCTTAGGTGGTGGTAATATCGGCCTTGAATTTGCTGGCCTTTATAACCGTTTGGGAAGTCAAGTGACTGTCTTGGATGCAGCGACTAGCTTCTTGCCACGTGTGGAGCCATCTATTGCTAAGTTGGCCAAGGAATACATGGAAGAGGACGGCATTGTCTTTGAGCAAGGTGTTAAAACTTCCGAAGTGAAAAATGACGGTGATGAAGTTGTCGTTGTTACTGACAAAGGCGAGTTCCGTTTTGATGCACTCCTCTATGCGACAGGACGCAAGCCTAATATCGAACCTCTTCACTTGGAAAATACTGATATTGCCTTGACTGAACGTGGTGGTATCCAGGTCAATAAACATTTGGAAACAAGTGTTCCTGGTGTCTTTGCAGTGGGTGATGTTAATGGTGGCCTTCAATTTACCTACATCTCACTAGATGATTTCCGTATTGTCTTTAATTACCTAACTGGTGATGGCAGCTATAACCTTGAAACACGTGGAGCTGTTCCAACTGCTATGTTCCTCAACCCACCTTTAGCTCAAGTTGGTCTTACTGAAGACCAAGCCAGAGCAGCAGGTGGACCGGTTGCTGTCAAGGAACTTCCAGTTGCTGGCATGCCTCGTGGCCATGTTAACGGTGATTTGCGTGGTGCCTTCAAAGCTGTGGTAAATCCTGAAACTAAGGAAATCTTGGGTGTGACCCTCTTTGGTCAAGAATCTCATGAAATTATCAATATAATTACCCTAGCTATGAATCATCACATTCCATACACAGATTTAGCTAAACAAATCTTTACTCACCCAACTATGGCTGAGAACCTAAACGATTTGTTTGCGATTTAAAATGACAAGAGCCGATAGGCTCTTTTTTTGGAAACATATCTCTAATGCAAAGCGACACTCTAGGTTAGATGTCGCTTTTTTTACGCTTTGATGATAAGATAGAAGTGACATAGGAAAATACCTTAGATTGGTGTTCTCTGTCTTCTTCAGATGCTGGATAGACCTTGAGTCACCACTAGAAACTGTATGAAAAACATAGAAAGATACTCGTATGCCAACTGGTCTGTGAGTGTGTATAGCTTATGACTAAGAAAGTAGGAGTGGGCAAGGCCCACAGTAAGATTATTTTGATGGGGGAGCACTCGGTTGTCTATGGTCATCCTGCCCTTGCTCTTCCTCTTAAGGATATTGAGGTTGTCTGTCAGATTCAGGCGGCTGAGATTCCTTTAACTCTTAAGGCTCAAGATCCCTTGACGACGGCTATTTTTTCAGCTCTTAACTATCTGAAAATCAAGAATCAGCCTATCAGTTATGATATTTCGTCTAGTGTCCCTGAAAAGCGTGGTATGGGGTCATCTGCTGCAGTGGCCATTGCGGCCATTCGTGCGGTTTTTGATTATTTCGACCAGGAACTCAGCCAGGAGACCTTGGAAATGCTGGTCCATCAGGCAGAGACTATTGCCCATAGTAAACCTAGCGGATTAGATGCCAAGACCTGCTTGAGTGACCAAGCCATTAGCTTTACGCGAAACATTGGTTTCAAGGAAATCGAGGTCAATCTAGGTGCCTATCTGGTCATTGCTGATACGGGCATCCATGGAAATACCCGTGAGGCCGTGGAAAAGGTTGAGGCTATAGGACTAGATGCCTTATCAGACCTGAACCGACTGGGCGAACTAAGTCAGCAGGCAGAAGAAGCCCTCAAAGCCAAGAATCAAAAGCTTCTCGGGCAACTCATGTCTCGAGCCCATAATCACCTTAAATCCTTAGGGGTGTCTTGTGATTTGTCGGACCTTCTAGTAGCAACTGCTCTGGAGCATGGTGCACTAGGTGCCAAGATGTCAGGCGGAGGACTGGGTGGCTGCATTATTGCCCTAACAAGTACCAAGGATCAAGCCCAAACGATTGCTAAAAAACTTCAAGAAAAAGGAGCCGTAAACACGTGGATAGAAAGCCTGTAAGCGTCAAATCGTACGCAAATATTGCTATTGTCAAATACTGGGGTAAGGCGGATGCGGAGCGTATGATTCCTTCAACCAGCAGTATCTCACTGACTTTGGAAAATATGTATACAGAAACCAAGTTATCTTTTCTGCCAGAGGATGCGACTGGTGATGTCATGTATATCGATGACGAGCTCCAAGGGGAAAAAGAAACAACCAAGGCCAGCAAGGTTTTAGATCTCTTCCGTACCAATCCCAACCACCATGTCAAGATTGAAACTTGGAACAACATGCCAACAGCTGCAGGCTTATCATCAAGTTCCTCTGGCCTTTCTGCCCTAGTTAAGGCAGCTAACGAGCTCTTCCAAGTCGGAAAAACGCAGTCTGAATTGGCTCAAATTGCCAAGTTTGCCTCAGGCTCCTCATCACGGTCTTTCTTTGGTCCATTGGCAGCTTGGGACAAGGATAGCGGTGAGGTTTACCAAGTTGAAACAGACCTCAAATTGGCCATGATTATGCTGGTTTTGACAGATCAAAAGAAACCCGTATCAAGCCGTGATGGTATGAAGTTGTGTACCGAAACATCGACATCCTTCCCAGAGTGGATTAAACAGTCCGAGCAGGATTACAAGGATATGTTAGGCTACCTCAAGGCTAATGATTTCCAAGCGGTCGGTGAGCTCACGGAAGCTAATGCCCTTCGTATGCACCAAACCACAAGTACGGCAAACCCTCCATTTTCATATCTGACGGATGCTTCCTATCAGGCTATGGACAAGGTTAAGTCCCTTCGTGCTTCTGGTGAGCAATGTTATTTCACAATGGATGCAGGACCAAATGTTAAGGTGCTTTGCCTGGAAGAAGACCTGGACCGCCTAGCTGACCACTTCCGTAAGGACTATCAGGTCATTGTTTCACGCACAAAGGAGTTGCCAGATGCCTAAGCAGTCGGTTAGTCGAGCCAGGGTAAAAACTGGCGGAAAACTCTACATTGCTGGAGAATATTCAGTTCTAACACCTGGTCAGACAGCCCTAATCCGGTTTATCCCTATCTTTATGTCAGCAGAGGTCAAGGAAGCACCAAGCACACAGCTATTTTCTGATATGTTTGACTATAGTGTTAGCCGTGAGCCAGACGCAAATTATGCCCTCATTCAAGAGGCCTTGAATACTTTTGAAGCCTATTGTGGTGAGAACTTGCCCGCTCTGGACCTTTCAATTACTGGAAAGTTGGAGCGAGATGGGGTTAAATTTGGTATTGGCTCATCTGGTTCAGTTGTGGTATTGACCCTCAAGGCCTTGGCAGCGGCTCTGCAGAAAGACTTATCCGAAGACATTCTCTTTAAATTAGCTAGTTACACCCTCCTCAAACAAGGAGACAACGGTTCTATGGGGGACCTAGCTTGTATCGTATACGAGGATCTGGTTTCCTATCGCTCTTTTGACCGTGCAAAAATAGCAGAGCTTATAGACCAAATGACTCTATCAGAACTTTTGGAGAAAGACTGGGGCTATCGTATCAGACCTGTAGTGCCAGCTCTCAAAGCTCATTTTTTGGTGGGGTGGACCAAACAAGCTGCTATCTCAAAAGACATGGTTAAGATGGCCAAATCTCGTATATCAAGCAAGTATCTAGGTGAAACCGAAGTTGCTGTTCAAGCTGCCATCAAGGCTCTGGAAACAGGAGATAAGAACTTGCTTAAGAGCAGCCTTCAAACTGTCAGTGACCAGTTGGAATCACTGAGTCCAGATATTTATGTGGACAAGCTGAAAAAACTCAAAGAAGCAGAGCAAGGACTCGATGCCATTGCTAAGTCCTCTGGAGCTGGAGGTGGCGACTGTGGTGTCGCCTTTGCCTTTGACCAAGCTAGCCGAGATGCTCTAGTTGAGCGTTGGCAACAGGTAGGAATAGAGCTCTTGTATGAGGTATAGGAATCAGCTTAGTAGATAATAATCACGCAAGAAAGTAAAGAAATAACCTATGACAAATCGTAAAGACGATCACATCCGTTATGCCCTTAAGTACCAGTCGCCCTACAATAGTTTTGACGATATGGAACTTATCCACAAGTCTCTACCAACTTATGATTTAGATCAGATTGACTTGTCCACACATTTTGCTGGACGAGATTGGGATTTTCCCTTTTATATCAATGCCATGACAGGTGGTTCCATCAAAGGTGGTGCAGTCAATCGAAAATTAGCCGAGGTGGCCAGTCGAACAGGTATTCTCATGGTGACGGGTTCCTACAGTGCTGCTCTAAAGGGAGAAGCACCAGAATCCTTTGACTATCGTCAGGAGTTTCCAGACTTAGACCTTGCGACCAATATCGGTGTGGATAAGTCTGTGGACATGGGGATTAAGACGGTGGAAGCCATGAACCCAGTCTTTTTACAGCTCCATGTTAATCTTATGCAGGAGCTTCTCATGCCTGAGGGAGAGCGTATTTTCCATACTTGGAAGGAAAATGTGGCGGCCTATGCACAGAAAATAGACTGCCCCCTTGTACTCAAAGAGGTCGGCTTTGGTATGGATGTGGAAACCATTCGTTATGCCATGTCTCAAGGCATCAAGACTGTGGATATCTCAGGTCGTGGTGGGACTAGCTTCGCCTATATTGAAAATAGTCGAGGCGGTAACCGCGATTACCTCAATGACTGGGGACAAAGCACCGTTCAGACCCTCTTGCAAGCCCAAGACCTTCGTGATAATGTGGAGATCCTAGCCTCTGGTGGCGTGCGAAACCCACTCGATATGGTCAAATGTCTGGTCCTAGGAGCAAAAGGTGTAGGGCTCTCACGAACAGTCCTTGAATTGGTAGAACGTTATCCTGTGGATAAGGTTGTGGCTATTGTCAATGGCTGGAAGGATGACCTTCCTCTCATCATGTGTGCCCTCGATTGTCGGACTATTGATGAGCTCAAATCTGTAGATTACATCTTACATGGTAAGCTGCAAGGGACATATATCAAGCAAGGAAAGTAGGAGAAGTTTGAGATAATTCTAAAAAGAAGCAAATTGTTTCTTTTTTTAAATCTTTCATTTTGTTTCTCAATCTTGGTTTGACAATTTTCATTGATTCGACCAAAAGCTCTAGTATGATTGTTTTTGTCATCGGGTGACTTTCTATTATCTATTTTCTCTTCAGTTGATTTAGGCTAAGATAACGCGACGAGAATTTTAATATACTTACTGTAAAATGATATTTTCTTTCTTTTGTTGTTATTTATAACACTTGAAATGTCTTTGAAACCTTGTTACAGCAAGGTTTTTATGTTATATTTGAAATTAAAGGAGAGTATATAAAATGACATTTAAAAAATTATTTTTAGCTGTTTTCTCAGTGCTTTTAGTGATTGGTTTAGCAGGATGTTTTGGCAAAAAAGACCTTTCTGAGACTGTTAGCCAACAGGCTTATAATTACGTTTGGAATAAAAGTAATGGGAAGACTATTAAAGGTGCTTTATATTTTGGAGTATCTGATAAGAACCAAGGTTATTACCGAAAATATTCTTATACTTTAGATCACACAGATGCCAATTTTGATAGTGATGTAAAAAAAGAAAAAAACACGTATTCTATTTCAAAAGATGGTAAAACAATTTCTCTAAGTGATGATGGTGATGGTAACAATAGTGGTATTGGTTCAAATGTTGCTGCGGTAATGTTAAAAGATGTCTCTATCAATGGTGATAAAATCACTGCAAGAGTATATTATTACGATGATGATGAGGGCGACATTACCTTAACACCAGTAAAGGATAAATAATGACTTTCTTGGTTTGACTTGCTTCTAGCGAGCAAAGCGAGCACTTAACGAGACTTTCCGCTGTGAGAAAAGTTCTAGAAATACTTGTATTTCTAGAACTCGGAATTTTTGAGACCTTAGGCTCAAAAATTAGTCATGGAGCTTCGAAGAAGATCGCTGACGTCCGTACTCACTTCAGGAAAGTCTCAAAAGAAGATTTCATCTAAGTATAAAAAGAGCGGAAGCTCTTTTTTATTATCCAATCAAGCAAAAAGTCAACTTTCCCCTTGACAAGTCACTGCCTTAGGAGTAATATTTTCAGTGACATACGGTAGGTGAGGCTACCACAAGGATACGGATGACTACCGCAAAGCAGTGGAGACACTACTCGTTGGTCAACAGTCCTGATCGCCAAGGTCAAGACTAAGCTCATTTCATCGCCTTGCGGAGCTAAAGCTTGAACGGTCCATTTTTTGACAGAATCTATTAAAAAATCCACCTCGAGTTTATAGAGTCTTACCTGTATATGGGTAGGACTCTTTTCATTTGTCCGAGGTCCACCCACCATCAAAAAATTGAAAGGAGAAACCTATGAGACTAATCGACGATCACCCCGAACCGCACCTAACCAGTCAATCGCTGATTAGTGTCTTAGGGACTCCATAAGTGATTGGCTCTTGATTAAATAAGGAGATTCCAATGTCAACAAATAAAGAAAGACTTATTGCTGCTCTTCAAGAGCCACTTGAAACAACCCTTACTCGCTACAAGACTCATTTGGATGGCTTGAAGGAAGACCAAGTAGAAGAAAACCGCGACCTTTATGGGGAAAATGTCATTACCAAAGGACAAGAGGATTCTATCATCAAAAAGATTTATGAATCTATCATCAATCCTTTCACTGTTATCCTCTTAGTCATCGCTTTGGTTTCCTTTATCACCAATGTCTGGCTTGCTAAACCAGGTGAAGAAGATCCAACGACGTCTATCATTATCGTCACTCTGGTTCTCATATCTGGTGGCATCCGTTTTATTCAAGAACTTCGTAGTGACAAGGCTGCCAGCAATTTGTCTCGTATGATTGTCAATACAGCAACAGTACTTCGAGATGGCAGTGAGCAAGAAATCCCAATCGATGAAATTGTGGTTGGAGATGTGGTCAAACTGAGTGCGGGAGATATGATTCCTGCGGATGTGGTCTTGCTAGACTCTCGTGATTTCTTTGTTCAACAGTCTGGCTTGACAGGTGAAAGCGATGCTGTGGAAAAGGCTTGTTTGGCTAAGGCGGATGGTCAAAATCTAGAGAGTTTGCTTGAAAGTGAGAGCCTTGCTTTCATGGGAACTAATGTTATCTCTGGCCGTGCAACAGCCTTGGTTTTAGTTGTTGGTGATGACACCATGATGGGAGCTATCGAGCAGACCATCAATACTTATGACGAACCAACTTCATTTGAACGTGAGATGAACTCCATTTCTTGGCTCTTGATTCGACTCATGTTGGTCATGGTTCCTGTTGTTTTTGTGATTAACGGTTTAACAGATGGGGACTGGCTTGAAGCCGGCGTCTTTGCCCTTAGTGTGGGAGTCGGTTTGACCCCAGAAATGTTGCCGATGATTATCACAGCCAGTCTTGCCAAGGGTTCTATCATTATGGCCAAGGAAAAGGTGGTCATCAAAAAACTTAATGCTATTCAAGACCTAGGGGCTATCGACATCCTTTGTACGGATAAGACAGGAACCCTGACTCAAGATGAAATCGTTCTTGAGTACCCTCTTGATATCCATGGCGACCTTGACCTTTCAGTGCTTCGGAGAGCCTATCTTAACTCTTATTTCCAAACTGGCTTGAAAAATCTTATGGACCGTGCCATTATTAGTCGAACTGAGAGAGAAGCTAAGAAACACGAGATCGTTCGTGACCTTGACCAAACCTTCCACAAGATTGATGAGCTCCCTTTTGATTTTGAACGCCGTCGCATGAGTGTCATTGTTAAAGACAATGATGGCTTTGTCAGCATGGTGACAAAAGGTGCCCTTGAAGAAATGCTCTCTGTTTCTAACTATGTGGAATACAAGGGTGACATTATCTCATTAACCGACGATGTTCGCGAGGAGGTCCTTGCGGAAGTCGCACAGTTGAATGAACAAGGTTTGCGTGTTCTCGGTGTTAGCTACAAATCAGAGCTTAATGAAAATGACGTCTTTAGTGTCGAAGATGAAAGTGACATGATTTTGACGGGATATCTTGCCTTTCTTGACCCGCCAAAACCATCAGCAGCACCTGCTATTAAGGCTTTGGCAGAGTATGGTGTGACCACAAAGATTTTGACTGGAGACAATGATAAGGTGACACAGGCTGTCTGTGAAAAAGTTGGTCTAGATGTGAGACACATCCTACTTGGTAGTGATCTTGATACCATGTCAGATCAAGATTTGGCTAAGGCTGTGGAAACGACAACAGTCTTTGCTAAGTTATCCCCAGACCAAAAGGCTCGAATTATCCTAAGTCTTAAGGAAAATGGCCACAAGGTAGGCTATATGGGTGATGGAATCAACGATGCCCCATCTATGAAGGTGTCAGATGTGGGTATCTCTGTGGATACAGCTGTTGATATTGCCAAAGAAACTGCAGATGTTATCTTGCTTGATAAGGATCTAATGGTCTTGGAAAAAGGGCTGGTTGAAGGACGTAAGGTCTATGCCAATATGACCAAGTATATCAAGATGACCGTTTCTTCAAATTTCGGTAATATCTTTTCTCTCCTCTTTGCCAGCATCTTCCTACCATTCCTGCCAATGGCACCTGTGCATTTGATTGTCCTTAATCTTGTCTATGATATTTCTTGTATCGCTCTTCCATTTGACAATGTGGACAAGGAATTTCTTAAAGAGCCACATATCTGGGAAGCTAAATCAATCATGCGTTTCATGGCTTGGTTTGGACCTATTTCGTCTGTATTTGATATTTTGACTTACATCTTGCTCTACTTTATCATTGTGCCAATGATTTTGGGGCATGGCTATGTTCATGGTTCACCAGAAGCAGCAGCCTTTATCATCATTTTCCAAACAGGTTGGTTTATCGAATCTATGTGGTCTCAAACCATGGTTATCCACATGTTACGTTCACCAAAACTACCATTTATTCAAAGCCACCCAGCACTATCTGTTGTTGTGACAACCCTATTTGCTGCTGTCTTTGTAACCTCTCTTCCATACAGTCCTTTGGCTAGTCTCTTAAAACTTAGCCATCTAAATGGTCTCTATTTCATTCTCTTGTTTGTTATTATCGTTTTGTATATGCTTAGTGTTACCTTTGTGAAGCATATCTATATTAAGAAATATAAAGAATGGTTGTAGGATAACTATCCTTAGAAAAAAGAGCGTTAGCTCTTTTTTCATTACCTTTCATTCTGCCAAAACCTTTTCATTTATGGTATAATAGGGCGATTATAGATAATCAGAGGCCCTAAAAAACGTCAGTTAGGAGGACATATTTTCTAAGAAATAAGAGACTATGTTTTTAAGGCCCCTTTCTTTCGTAGGCTATCCCAGTGGGAGGTGGAGGCCCTGAGATTTGGGGCTCAAGGCTAAGACCGCCACGAAGGAAACCATCACAAAAAAATCTTAAGAAGGAAAAAGAAAATGAGTAATTACGCAATTATCCTTGCTGCGGGTAAAGGAACTCGCATGAAATCAGATCTTCCAAAAGTATTGCACAAGGTTTCAGGCATCACTATGCTTGAGCATGTCTTCCGTGCAGTTTCAGCCATTGATCCAGCTAAAAACGTTACTGTTATTGGTCACAAGGCTGAACTTGTTCGTGAGGTTTTGGATGGTCAATCTGCCTTCACTATGCAAACTGAGCAGTTGGGGACTGGTCACGCAGTAATGATGGCTGAAGATGAGTTGGCTGGACTTGAAGGTCAAACGCTTGTTATTGCTGGTGACACGCCTTTGATTACTGGTGAAAGCCTTAAAAACCTTATTGATTTCCACGTTAATCACAAAAATGTTGCCACTATCTTGACTGCAACTGCGGACAATCCATTTGGTTATGGTCGTATCATCCGTAACGAAAATGGCGAAGTGACTAAGATTGTTGAGCAAAAAGATGCCAACGAATTCGAACAACAAGTCAAAGAAATCAATACAGGGACTTACGTTTTTGACAATAAACGTCTCTTCGAAGCACTTAAAAATATCAACACTAACAACGCTCAAGGGGAATACTATTTGACTGATGTCATTTCTATTTTCCGTGAGAATGGTGAAAAAGTAGGTGCCTTCACCCTTCGTGACTTTGAAGAAAGTCTTGGGGTTAATGACCGTGTTGCCCTAGCTACGGCAGAAGATGTTATGCGTCGTCGTATCAACAAGGCTCACATGGTCAACGGTGTTACTTTCCAAAATCCAAACGCTACTTATATCGACGTGGATGTGGAAATTGAGCCAGATGTTGTCATTGAAGCTAATGTGACACTTAAAGGACAAACTAAGATTGGTGCAGAGTCAGTGCTTACTAATGGTACTTATATTGTTGATTCAACTATCGGTGCCAAAACGGTTATCACTAACTCTATGATTGAGCACTCAGTGGTTGAAGAAGGTGTTACCGTTGGTCCATTTGCCCATGTTCGTCCAGATTCAATCCTCAAAAAAGATGTTCATATCGGTAACTTCGTTGAGGTTAAGGGGTCTACTATCGGTGAAAATACCAAAGCTGGTCACTTGACCTACATTGGTAATGCGGAAGTTGGTTCTGACGTTAACTTTGGTGCCGGAACAATTACCGTAAACTATGATGGACAACACAAGTTCAAGACACAAATTGCTAACAACGTCTTTATCGGAAGCAATCAAGGTTGAATTGCACCGCTTGAAATTGGAGCTAACGCCCTCACAGCGGCTGGTTCAACCATCACAGATGATGTGCCAGCTGACAGCGTAGCCATTGGACGTGGCCGTCAGGTCAATAAAGAAGGCTATGCCATTAAGAAACCTCACCACCCAAGCCAACAAAAGTAGGCTTAAGGCTATCTGAGCTAGATTCTCTTGTAGAGTAGATGTAGCTTAGAATGAGGTCAGAAGTAAAAGGAGTCAATTCATGGATTTTGAAGAAAAAACACTCAAACGTGAGTCAAAATTTAAGGGACATATTTTTGAAGTTGCAGTAGACGAGGTCCTCTTGCCAGACGGTAAGACAGCTGGTCGTGAACTCATCTTCCACAAGGGAGCAGTAGCTGTTTTAGCGGTTACCCCAGAAGGAAAAATCATTATCGTCAAACAATACCGTAAGGCTATTGAGGCGGTTTCTTACGAGATTCCTGCAGGTAAACTGGAAGTCGGTGAAGCTGGCGATGAGATGGCTGCAGCAGCGCGTGAACTTGAAGAGGAGACTCAATACAAGGGTGATCTCGAATTGATTTATGAATTTTACACAGCTATTGGCTTTTGTAATGAGAGAATCAAACTCTATGTCGCAACCAACCTTAAACCTGTGGAAAATCCACGTCCACTTGATGATGATGAGTTCCTTGAACTCTATGAATTGACCTATGAAGAGTGTATGGAACTTGTAGCGTCAGGGGCTATCCAGGATGCCAAAACTATCATCGCCCTCCAATACTATGCACTTCATTTCGGAGGAAAATAAGCTATGGGAAAACCACTTTTGACCGACGATATCATTGAGCAGGCCAAGCGTGGGGAAATCGATTTAGAGGAATATCCTTATTATGAGGACTATGAACAAGAGTTCTACGATGAGGATTATGAGGCTGATTACCAGCCTTCTGCCTACAAGAGCCGTCGAATTGAGAATGCCAAACGCAATCAATTTCAACACAAGCTTAATCGCATCCTCTTTTGGGTTGTGGTCCTCTTGATTATTCTCTTCATTGCTGTCTTTTATTTCTAAGAACTCTATGAGTCAGATAGCCCTAGCTACTGATTCAGGAAAGATTACAAGCTGAAAAGGAACTATATGAAAATCGGAATTATCGCTGCCATGGAGCAGGAGTTAGTGCTTCTAGTGGAGCAATTGGAAAATAAGGTTGAAGAAACTGTTCTTGGCAATACCTACTACACAGGACGCTTAGGAAAACATGATGTTGTTTTGGTGCAATCAGGTGTTGGTAAGGTTATGTCAGCCATGTCTGTGGCTGTCTTGGCAGACCATTTTGGCGTTGATGCCCTCATTAACACTGGTTCTGCTGGAGCAGTAGCACCTGGACTTAAAATTGGAGATGTGGTTGTGGCGTCAAAATTAGCCTATCACGATGTTGATTTGACAGCCTTTGGCTATGATTATGGGCAAATGTCTATGCAGCCACTTTACTTTGAAAGTGACTCTACCTTCGTAGAGACTTTCGAAAAGGTCTTGGCTCAGGCTTCCATTGATTCTAAGATTGGGCTTATCGCTACGGGTGATAGCTTCATTGCGGGTCAAGACAAGATTGATGCTATTAAGGGGCATTTTCCAGAAGTCTTGGCTGTAGAGATGGAGGGAGCAGCTATTGCTCAAGCCGCACACAGTGTCAAAAAGCCTTTCATCGTTGTACGTGCCATGAGTGATACAGCTGCTCATGATGCTAACATTACCTTTGATGAATTCATTATTCAGGCGGGAAAACAATCAGCTGCTATCTTGGTTGAGTTTCTCAAAGAACTTGCCTAAAATACATTAAATGAGTGCTTATGCTCATTTTCTTAATTAATTTAAAGACGACTGCTATTCATTTAAGAATGGCAGTTTTTTTCTGCTTTTAGATAAGAAAACCTTCTCATTTTTTAAAGAAAAAATCTGAATTTTAGCATTTTTCAGACGGAAATTTAATTAAAATTATGTCAATAAAATGAGAAAGAAAAACAATATTAAAAGAGAGACTCCGATAGAAAGCTTATAATATAAGGGTTTGAAAATTTCACTATCTATTGATATCTTAGAAAGCTTTACAAAACCTCCAAAGGGGTAAATAATTATCTTGCAAAGTTCTGAAAATAGTGTATAATTCAGAATGAAAAGGGTTACAAAAATGTTAAGATTTGTAAAAATGGGAGGATAGAATCATGAATAACCGATTCGGTGATTCGAGGCAGCGTTTCTCCATCCGTAAGTTTACGGTGGGCGTTGCTTCGGTCTTACTTTCGTCTGCAGTTTTTGGTGTAAGTACCGCCAAAGCAGATCAAGCTGAAGAGCCTAAAGGCCAACCAGCGACGAGTGTGCTTGAGGAAGCCAGTGAGTCTGATGGTGGGGGCCAAAGGACAAGCACTAGTGCCTCAAGTCAAGAAGTGACAGCTGAACCTACCGTTCAAGCAGAAAGTACCAGTGCTATCTCAGTGACTGCTGTTTCTAGTGAAGTTGCGCTTCAAGAGCAAACGGTTGCAAGCTCTGAACAAAAGAGTACATCACAAGATAAGACTAGTGAGGGGCTCAGTGAGAAGCCAGTTACAGTCAATGAAACACGAGAAGCTAGCGCTAGCGACCTCGCTGCAGCAAACAATACGAGTTCCGCTTCGTCAGATAATTTCGGACTTAAGGTTACCAACCTAAGTCGCCCGATTCCAGCGGATGTCAAGGTGACAAAGACAGGAACTGAAATCACTGTTCAAAATCCTGATGTGGAAATGGAATTTCCGAACGGAAATAGTAAGTACGCTACTAGCAAGGTTGTCTACCACAATATTCCTTTCCCTGATGATATGACCATCAATGAAGGGGATCAGGTCATTTTTAATTTGCCTGAGCAGTTGCGATTCCGTACTAGCTACGATATCAATGTCTATAATCCAGACAATCAAATTGTAGGTCTGGCTCAAATTGATCCTGAGAAGAATCGTGTCACTACGACCTTTAATAACTATTTCCAAACACATCCTAACAATAAGCTCATGAGTTTGGAGTTGGATACCCTTTATTCTGAAGAAGTAGATGAAGGGGAACATCTTACTCTTGATTTTGAGGGACGTATCATTCATGTTTCAGTGGGTAAAGTGCAGTCACCTCCTCCAGGTCAAGAGGTTATTTCTAAGTGGGGTAGTCAAGACAAGCATGATCCAACTATCCTAAATTGGCAGATGCGTCTTAATTACTCACGACGTCTCCTTAACAACTTGAAACTGGTTGATACTTGGTCTGACAATCAAAGATTTGTGGACGGTTCTTTGCAACTTCGCTACATTGATTCGGCAGATCCTTGGATTGACAAGGGTTCAGCTATGGATTTGATTAAGAGTTTCTCTTATGATGATAGCCATTTTGAGCTTAAACTCAATCAGTTGGACCGCATGGTTTATGTTTGGTATCAAACCCGTTTGACACAACCTGTTGAAGAATCCACTAACCCTGTCAACCGTATTAAACTTCATGCTGATGTTGTTTCCGATTCTTACAAGTCAACCATTCGCTTGGTAGGTGGCCGAGGAGATGCCATCGGAGATAACCTCGCTCATTTCAATCTTGAGCTTGAGAAGGACTTGACGGGTAGAGACCTTAAGGATAAAGAATTTACATTTAAATTAGTTGATGTGACTGATAGTGCCAATCCTGTTGACTTAGGGGAAACCACTAATGATGGCAAGGGTAAAATCGTCTTTTCAGATCTCTCACTCAGTAAGCCAGGTATCTATCATTATCGTGTGACAGAGGTTCCAGGTAATGACGAAGATGTGGTCTATGACAAACTAGAAGCCAATATCACCATTCAGGTTGTTCGTGAAACTGTGGACAATCAAGTCAGATTGGTTGCCAAGGTTGCCTATCCAGAAGACATTATCTTTAACAATAAATTGGTAACACCAGCCAAGGCCAAAATTGCATTTGGTAAGGAATTGACCAAGGCAGGTGTTAAGCAAGATCTAAAAGCAGATCAATTCCAATTTGTTCTCAAAGACCGTTTTGGAAAAGTCCTTGAGACTGTTGGCAATACAGCTGATGGTCAGGTTGCCTTTAGTGAGTTAACCTTTAACAAGGTAGGTACTTACAACTACACTGTTGAAGAGCTTGCAGGTAAGGATGATGCAATTGTCTATGACAGCATGAAAGCTGCTGTTTCTATCACGGTAACACGTGATGGCGACGCTCTTGTTTCAACTGTAGTTAATCCTAAAGACACTATCTTTAACAACAAGTTTGTGACGCCAGCTAAAGCTGCCATTCAGTTTAGTAAGGAATTGACTAAGGCAGGTGTCAACCAAACTTTGACTGCTAATGAGTTCCAATTTGTCCTCAAAGATAGTGCCGGTCATATTGTCGAAACTGTTGGTAATACAGCTGATGGGCGTGTTGCGTTTAGTGAACTTCATTTTGATAAGGCAGGAACTTACACTTATACTGTTGAAGAAGTTAAGGGAACTAACGAAGATATCATCTATGATGGTATGAAAGCGACTGTCTGGATTACAGTGACCCGAGATGGTAATGCTTTGGTATCAACGGTTGCTAATCCAAAAGATACTGTTTTCAATAACTATGTGAAAGACGTGCAACCAGCCAAGGCTAAATTTGAATTGACCAAGGTTCTTACGGGTCGTAACCTCAAAGATGGTGAGTTTAGTTTCGTCCTCAAGGACGACAAGGGTAATGTTATCCAAACAGTGACCAATAATGCACAAGGAAACATTAGTTTTGAAAACATTGTCTACGACAAACCAGGTGTTTACTACTACACTGTTGAAGAAGTCAAGGGCAATGAAGCCGACGTGGTTTATGATAACATGGTGGCTAAATTCCAGGTGACCGTTACTAAGACTGTAGGTGAAAAGGAAAATCTGCTCGTAGCAGCCGTTCTCCTTCCTTTGGATACAGAATTTAACAATAGTTACATTCCTCCAAAACCTCCTACGCCACCAACTCCGCCAACACCACCAAGTGTCCCACCTAAACCACCAGTGGTTCCGCCAACACCACCAACTCCGCCTACTCCACCGGTGACTCCAAAACCAGCTAAGCCAGTTCAATCCTCTGAGAAATCAGGACCTCAACTTCCAGAGACTGGTCAAGCTAATGATACTGCTTTGCTTGCCCTTGGTGTGGCAGCAGAAGTGGCAGCAGTCATGGGTGTAGCATATAGCCATCGTCGCCGTAAAGACGTTTAAGATGATGACCTAGAAGATCGAGTATTCTCGATCTTTTTTAGTATTTGGCCGCCTATCTCATTTAATGAGAAATCAAGATAAAGCCAACTGCAGGATGAAATTTCTGCTAAATTAAGCTATAATGAAGAGTATGAAAGTTCTACTTTATCTTGAAGGAAAATCGGTTCTTGAAAAATCAGGAATCGGACGGGCTCTCCACCATCAGATGCATGCCTTGGACTTGGCGGGGATTCCCTATACAACGGACATCTTGGGTGATTATGATGTCGTTCATATTAATACTTATGGGCCACGCAGCTTGATGTTGTTGCATGCTGCAAAACGCCGTGGCAAGAAGGTCATCATGCATGGTCATTCGACACGTGAGGACTTTGAGAATTCATTCATCGGTTCTAACCTTTTGGCTCCACTTTTTGGAAAATACTTGGCCCACATGTATCAAAAGGCCGATTACGTGATTACGCCATCTGAGTATTCCAAAAAATTGATTCAGTCTTACGGAGTTACGACACCAATCATTGCTGTTTCAAATGGGATTGATTTGAAAAAATACGGTAAGGATCCACGTAAGGAAGAAGTTTTCCGAGACTACTTTGGTATCAAGGAAGGACAGCCAGTGGTGATTTGTGCGGGTCTTTATTTCCAACGCAAGGGAATTGAAGATTTCGTCAAGGTTGCCGAAAAGATGCCTCATGTTCGTTTTATTTGGTTAGGTAGTATCAGCAAATGGTTGATTCCTAAGAAGATTCGAGACATTGTCAATGGTAAGCATCCTGATAATGTCAGCTTCCCAGGTTATTTCAAGGGAGCCGTCTTCCAGGGAGCCATGAGTGGTGCTAATGCTTTCTTTTTCCCATCTTACGAGGAAACTGAAGGGATTGTGGTGCTAGAAGCCTTTGCCAGTCACCAGCATGTAGTTTTGCGTGATATTCCTGTTTATGAAGGCTGGGTTGATGACAAATCGGCCTCATTTGGGCACAACGTGGACGAATTTGTAGTAGCCTTGCAAGATATTATCGATGGTAAAGTGGACAAACGTGAAGAAGGCTATAAGGTTGCAGAAAGTCGCTCGATTGATGATGTCGCCCAAAAGCTTGTTGAAGCCTACAAAGAAGTATTGGAGATTTAAATGCGTATCGGATTGTTTACAGATACCTATTTTCCACAGGTATCAGGTGTTGCGACTAGTATTCGCACGCTGAAGACGCAGTTGGAAAAAATGGGACATACAGTCTTTATCTTTACCACGACTGATAGAGATGTTGGCCGCTATGAAGACTGGCAGATTGTCCGTATTCCGAGTGTGCCTTTCTTTGCTTTTAAGGATCGCCGTGTAGCTTATCGTGGCTTTTCCAAGGCACTAGAGATTGCTAAACAATATAAGCTTGATATTATTCATACGCAGACAGAGTTTTCATTAGGTCTGCTAGGGATTGCCATTGCACGCGAACTTAGGATTCCTGTTGTGCATACCTACCATACTCAGTATGAAGACTATGTCCGCTATATTGCCAAAGGTATGGTTATCCGTCCAAGTATGGTTAAGTACATTGTTCGTGGCTTTATGAGCGATTTGGATGGAGTCATCTGTCCGAGTGAGATTGTTTATGACCTTTTGCTCAAGTACAAGGTTGCAGCTGAAAAACGTGTCATTCCAACTGGAATTGAACTTGAAAAATTCCAACGTCCAGAGATTACTGAAGATGATGTGGCAGACTTGAGATCCAAGCTTGGTATCGCCTCTGATGAGACCATGTTGTTGAGCCTCTCTCGTGTGTCCTATGAGAAAAACATCCAGGCTGTGCTGGCTGCTCTCCCTTCTGTTTTGGAGGAAGACGACAAGGTGCGTTTGGTTGTGGCTGGTGACGGTCCTTACCTACCAGATCTTAAGTCTCAAGCCAAAAAACTAGGTATTCAGGACAAGGTGGTTTTCACTGGTATGATTGCGCCTAGTGAGACAGCTCTTTATTATAAGTCTGCTGATTTCTTCATTTCGGCTTCAACCAGTGAGACTCAAGGCTTGACCTATCTGGAAGCCTTGGCTAGTGGTACCCCAATCATTGCTCACGGAAATCCTTATTTGGATAATGTGATTACAGACCAGATGTTTGGAACGCTTTATTATCATGATAATGATTTAGCTGGGGCCATTTTGGAAGCAGCCATTGCAACACCAGAAAAAGACGAAACTAAGTGGGCTGACAAGCTTTATGAAATTTCTGCGGAAAACTTTGGAAAACGTGTCTATGAGTATTACTTGGACCTTACGATTTCTAAGGATTTCCACAATGATTTGAATGGTGAAGATAGTACCATGAAACGCTTGACGCGTATGGTAACTTATTTGCCGACTAAGGCTATTACCTTGCCTGTTAATGGCTCTGTTCGTATCCTTAAAGGATCAGCCAAACAGGTCAAGAAAATCAGAAATATCACGAAACTTTTGGATTAGGAAAGCTACCAGATTTTCCTAGTCAGATAAAATCTTAGAATTGATTAATAAAAGAGATAATTAGCTTGAAAAATTACAGTTTCATGCTATAATAACGCATAGAGACATATCAGTCATGGGAAATCTTTCAGAGAGCGTGTGGTGCTGGAAATCACGCAGAGGACATGATTGGGACTACTCGATTAACTTTTTATGCAAACATAAAACGGTGGCCACGTTAGAGCCAATCAGAGGTGTAGGACAGACTCGTTTTTTGTCGTACATGAACTAAGGTGGAACCACGTTGCGACGTCCTTTTTAGGATGTCGCTTTTTATATTGTTTGGTATGCTTTACAATTTTTAGAATGTCTAGTTTAGATAGAAAAGCTTTACTTTGTGACTATATATTTTCTCTTTGATTACTAAAAGGATTGTTTAGAACGAGGTGACACTATCTTTTTAGGTGAGGGAGAATTTTATGGGGTTCAAATATGAAGCTATCAAGGCCTACTTGATTGACCACGGTGTAGATGCTAGTCTTGCTGAGACTATGCATGCTATCTATGCTACCCAAAGACTTGGTGGAACAGCCAATGCTTATTTTCTTATTGTTTTTACAGAAAAAGAGGTTTTCATTATCTCGATTACTCCTTTAGGAAAATTAGGAAAGATTATCGCTACACTTCCTGAAGAGATGATTAGGTCCTATCAGTTTAAGAAACGTTTGTTCATTGGTTACAAACTTCGTTTCGTTCTAACTGATGATAGGGAGCTAGACTTTAATATCAACAAGATGATGATTGGTGCAGGTTGGCATAAGACAGAATTGCAAAGCATCCTAGAAACAAATTATTACAACAAAAATAATTAATATAGAAAGGACGAAAGGGCTCGACCTTTAGAGCTCTACATCTTAATTATGATTAACATTACTTTCCCAGATGGCGCTGTTCGTGAATTTGAATCTGGCGTTACAACTTTTGAAATTGCACAATCTATCAGCAACTCTTTGGCTAAAAAGGCACTTGCTGGTAAATTTAACGGTAAATTGATTGACACAACTCGTGCCATCACTGAAGATGGAAGCATCGAAATCGTGACACCTGATCACGAAGACGCTCTTCCAATCTTGCGTCACTCAGCGGCTCACTTGTTTGCCCAAGCAGCTCGTCGCCTTTTCCCAGATATTCATTTGGGTGTTGGTCCAGCCATCGAAGATGGTTTCTACTACGATACTGACAATGAAGCTGGTCAAATTTCTAACGAAGACCTTCCTCGTATTGAAGAAGAAATGAAGAAAATCGTTAAAGAAAACTTCCCATCAATCCGTGAAGAAGTGACTAAAGACGAAGCGCGTGAAATCTTCAAAAATGACCCATATAAATTGGAATTGATTGAAGAGCACTCAGAAGACGAAGGTGGTTTGACTATCTACCGTCAAGGTGAGTACGTTGACCTTTGCCGTGGCCCACACGTACCATCAACTGGTCGTATCCAAGTCTTCCATCTTTTGAATGTTGCAGGTGCTTACTGGCGTGGAAATAGCGATAATGCTATGATGCAACGTATCTACGGTACAGCTTGGTTCGATAAAAAAGATCTCAAGGCTTACCTTAAACGTCTTGAAGAAGCTAAAGAACGTGACCACCGTAAACTTGGTAAAGAACTTGATTTGTTCATGATTTCTCAAGAAGTTGGTCAAGGTCTTCCATTCTGGTTGCCAAACGGTGCGACAATCCGTCGTGTCTTGGAACGCTACATCGTGGACAAGGAAGTAGCAGCAGGCTACCAACACGTCTACACTCCACCAATTGCCTCAGTTGAGCTATACAAAACTTCAGGTCACTGGGATCACTACCGTGAAGATATGTTCCCAACAATGGATATGGGAGATGGTGAAGCCTTTGTCCTTCGTCCAATGAACTGTCCTCACCACATCGAAGTTTACAAACACCATGTGCACTCTTACCGCGAATTGCCTATCCGTATCGCTGAAATCGGTATGATGCACCGTTATGAAAAATCTGGTGCCCTTACAGGACTTCAACGTGTGCGTGAAATGTCACTTAATGACGGTCATACTTTCGTAACACCAGAACAAATCAAAGATGAGTTCCAACGTACGCTTCAATTGATTATCGACGTTTACGAAGATTTCAACTTGACTGACTATCGTTTCCGTTTGTCATACCGCGACCCTAAAGATACTCACAAATACTTTGACAATGACGAAATGTGGGAAAATGCTCAAAGCATGTTGAAATCAGCCATGGATGACATGGAACTCGACTACTTTGAAGCAGAAGGTGAAGCTGCCTTCTACGGTCCAAAACTTGATATCCAAGTGAAGACTGCCCTTGGTAATGAAGAAACACTTTCTACTATCCAATTGGACTTCTTGCTTCCAGAACGCTTTGACCTTAAATACATCGGAGCTGATGGGGAAGAACACCGTCCAGTTATGATTCACCGTGGGGTTATCTCAACAATGGAACGCTTTACAGCTATCCTTATTGAAAACTATAAAGGAGCCTTCCCAACTTGGTTGGCACCTCAACAAGTAACTGTTATCCCAGTTTCAAATGAAGCCCACACAGATTACGCTTGGGAAGTTGCTAAACAACTTCGTGACCGTGGTATCCGTGTTGAAGTGGATGAACGTAACGAGAAAATGCAATACAAGATTCGTGCGTCTCAAACACAAAAAATCCCTTACCAATTGATTGTTGGTGATAAGGAAATGGAAGACGGAACTGTTAACGTTCGTCGCTATGGACAAAAACAAACACACACTGAAGCTGTGTCAGAATTTGTAGAAAATATCCTTGCTGATATTGCTCGCAAATCACGCCCAGATGCCGAATAATTCAGAAAGTCGGTTAGCTAAGCTAGCTGACTTTTTAGTAGGATAAACCATGCACGTTTTTAGGAAAAGACTTTTATTTCTGCTGGGAGCAGTCCTGCTCTTGTTACTGTCTAGCTTTACTTATCACAGATTAGCCTTGCAAAGAGAGAAGGCTTCCCTCAACCCTATGGGACAAATGGTGTCTGTCAATGGCCATGACATGAGCGTCTTTGTAAAGGGGGAGGGGCCACAAACTCTAGTTTTTCTTTCTGGTGCTGGAACAGCCTCTCCCATTCTAGATTTTAAAGACTTGTATGATGGGCTTTCGAAGCAGTATAAGATAGTCGTTGTTGAAAGGGGTGGCTATGGTTACAGCGAGGACACGTCTAAGTCCCGAGATGTTTCTGAGGTTCTTTCAGAGACACGTCAAGCCCTAGCCAAGGCCCATGTATCAGGTCCTTATATTATCCTCTCCCATTCGATGGCCTCCTTAGAGACACTTCTGTGGCAGGAAAAATACCCTAGTGAAGTGAAAGCTATCATTGGTTTAGATTGGGCCCTACCAGAAAGTTATGCACATTTAACAATACATCCCCAGATTTTACGTATGGCTCGTTGGGGAAGTCAATTAGGCTTATTAAGGTATTTACCGGGTCGCTTATATGTGCCTAATGCCAATCTCAGTAGTAGTGACCACCGCCTCTATCAACGGATAGCCTATCGTCAAATTTTGTCAAAGGCTATGTTAAATGAGAGCCTGTCTGTTAAGGAAAATGCGAAAAAGGTTACTTCTAGCATTGATTCACAAATTCCAACCTTACTGATGGTCTCGAATGGTGGGGGTACTGGTTTTAGCCAGAAGGACTGGCGGCATTATGCGACTAGCTTTGCAAAGGACCAGAAAAATATCGAAGTGACTTTTTATGATGCTCCGCATTATCTTTATCACTATCAGACCAAAGAGGTGGCCGAGAAGATAGAGGAGTTCATCAAAGAGACGACTGAATGAATTTACATATATTATCGAGGAGGGATGTGATGCTCATTGGTTCAAAAGCCTTTCGACACTTATGGGAGGACTGGCGAAGGGACTACCAGCCATTGCAAGTACTAAAGCTATTGTTAGCTTATATAGGGATGCCAGAGGATTTATCGGGAGAGCTTGAAGAAACCCAACACCTTTTATCTTATTTTGATCCTGACTTGGCACCGCATGATTCCTTCTGGAAGGATGTCGTTAAATTGGTAGACCTGGCTTTTCCTGGTGATAGTTTGTCTAAGAATGCCTCTATTGAGAGACAAATCCATCAGCTACGTTACCTGATTTCTAGTCAACAGGCTCAGTATGTGCGGACGCATTATAAAAAGCCAGGGATGACAGATAAAGAAGCTTTGGCTGTCTATCTGAGATGGAAGCCTTTCACCATGTTTGATCAGGGACGTTTGCACCAGAAGGTTTCTATCTGTGATGGCAAGGCGGTTTATCCTGATGGGATTCCAAGTGTTAATCTAAAAATTCTTCTCTATAATCGGATTGAGTTTATTCTGGATAGTCAGGGAAACTTTCTCAATGAGGTCGATGCGGAGCAGGTGACCGAGAGTGGGGTGGTTAATGGTGCCAGTTTTAACTATGGTAATTTCAAGCGCCACTGGCAATTGGATGTGGAGCCGGTCCAACCACATGACCCTGATTTTCGTAATCGAATGACTAGGGGCTTTCGTTCACCCAACAAATTGAAAAAACGTTGGGGACAGCAAGCGCCTGAACAGTTTGATAAATCTTTCTACAATCCAAAAGGCATCTATGCTCAGTCTCATAGGTCTTTGGCAAATGATGTCAAACGCCAAGCCAGACTTTTTCTCGCTCTGGTTTATGGCTTTAAACCGGATCAGACCAAGCAATCAAAGGAGGTTCATATGTCTAAACAACCACAAAACAATAAGGGAACAGCAGTTCTAGGCTCACTAGTCTTTATGGCCTTATACGCCCTAGGTATTTGGCACAATGCTGTCCGAGGAAATATTCCCTTTCTCATTCTTTGGAGTGTTTTACTCCTTGTTAATGTCAGCTATTTTATTTTCCGCTTGAGAAAATAAAAAAGAAAGTGATACAGACCTAAATAGTAAGAAATTTAGGTCTGTATCACTTTTTTGTATATTCAATGATAACTTACCACTTGCTTTCTTCTGGGATAATAATCCAGCAGATGATGTTGAAAAGAAAGCCTGTTCCGAATAAGAAAATCGCTGCAGCCCAAATGAGGCGAATAATGACAGGGTCGATGTCAAGATATTTAGCGATACCAGAACAAACACCGGCAATGATTTTGTTGTTTGGATCTCGTCTGAGTTCTTTTTTCATATGATTTACCTCCGTATGCCTTATTATACCATAACACCTAGAAGTCTAGTATTAGCTTAAGGAAGCATGAAGTAGACGATACCCAGATATTGGAGTGCTGAAGCCAGCATGATGAAGAGGTGCCAAATCATGTGGAAGTATGGTTTTTTCTTAGCGTAAAAAGCTGCTCCAACCGTGTATGACAATCCTCCAGCAAGCATGAGCCCCCAAAAGGCTGGTCCTGTCTTAGTGACGATAGCTGGAATAATGAAGATAACTAACCATCCCATCATCAGATAGAGGAAGAGGGAGAACTTTTCATTGATTTTTTTAGCAAAGATTTTATAGAGAATACCAAAAATTGTTGTTCCCCATTGGAGGATGATGATGCTATAGCCTAGCCATCCGCCAACCAGTGAGAGGGCAACAGGGGTGTAGCTTCCAGCAATGGCGATATAAATCATGCTGTGGTCAATAATTCTTAAAACCATCTTGTGGGGTGAATTGTAATCCATAGCATGGTAGATGGCTGAGCTCAAAAACATGAGGAATAGGCTGATAACGAAAACAGACATCCCGACAGCAGCTGTCATGCCGTAGCCATTATTGGCATGAACAGCAGTAATTGGCAGTAAGACTAGCATGGCCACAGCACCGACGGCGTGTGTCACGCTGTTTGCCACTTCCTCACCAAAGCTAAGTTTTTTACTGAGTTTGAGGTTGGGAGAAGTATTAAAAGTAGCAGTATTAGACATTATTTCCTCCTTCAAGGTCGTTCAAAAGTTGATGGGTAGCTCGGTAGCATTGAAGCGTCTGACAGGCTGAGAGTATGACTTGTGGAGCTTCTTGAGGAAACTGACCATTCATACAGGCTACAAAGTCATTGTAGTAGCTCTTTTGGCTTTCAGCATCTGTTCGTAGGATTTCTAAGGTTTTAGCAATCTCAGAAATCTCAAAGACGGTCTTTAGACTAGTGATGACAATAAGTCTAGCTACCTGAGCAGCATTATATTTTTTCTTGATGGGTTTTGCGACATGGCCATGTTTGACGTAATTATTGACCATAGAGGCGGTTAGTCCCTTATCGTTTGGTCCCAAAGTGCTTTGGGTGACCTGATTGACATAGAGCAAAACCTGATCCAAATAGAGTTCAATCTCTGGTAATTCTTCCCAGAGAGGGTATTGTTGTGTTGTCAAATTATAAAAACCTCTTTATCTAGTTTTCATAACTAGATTATAACATTATAGAAATTCAAGTCAAGTCAGAACTTGTGAGATATGAAAAAGATGTTGAGATAACATTTCCAACATCTTTATTTTTTATGTGATAAGGCAGAGTGATTTTTTATGCTTTTGAATCACTTCTTATGGGGTTCTGAGTTTCTCCAAAATTGCTTGTGCAGTTTCTTGGTTCATATGTTTGGCCTTGAGAAGTTCAGCCAAAACCTGAGGCATTTCTTCAGGACTAGCCCCAGCTAACAAGGCCAGAGATTTGGCTTGGAGTTTCATATGTCCTGCTTGGATTCCTGTTGAAGTCAGAGCTTTCAGAGCAGCCAGATTTTGTGTCAAACCAAGAGAGACGATGATACTGGCTAGGGTTTTGGCATCTGGATTTTTAAGCAAATCATGGGCGATAGAAGCACTAGGGTTAAGTCCAATTGAACCACCACGGGTTGCGATTGGCATGGGGAGGGTTAATTCTCCAACTAGTTCCTTAGCTTCCTGATCATAAGTCCATGTGGACAGACCACGGTAGCTACCATCCTTGCTTGCATAGGCATGGCTACCGGCCTCAACTGCTCGCCAATCGTTTCCGGTCGCGATAACTAGGGCATCGATACCATTGAAAATTCCCTTATTATGGGTAGCTGCTCGGTAGGGGTCCACCTGAGCCAATTGGCTGGCCATCTCCATTTTCTTGGCTAGGTCATGTGCCTCTTCCTTATTTCGACTGAGGAAGCGCGTGCTAAGACGACAAGTAGCTGTCACAAGACTTTCAGTGGCTAGATTTGAGAGAATAGCCATGAGGCTTTGACCTTTTGAGAGGTTTTCCAATTCTGGCACCAGGGCTTCCATCATGGTGTTGACCATATTGGCTCCCATGGCTTCTTGGGTATCAACGGCTAGATAGACAATGAGGAAGTCTCCCTTAGTCTCAGTCCAGAGCTTGCGGGGGCCGCCTCCACGCTTAACAATAGAAGGGTGAGCCTCTTTGGCAATCTCTATAAGTTCCTGACTGACTGCTTGAATTTTGCTTGAAGCAGAAACCTTATCAGGGACATCAAAGAGGGCGACTTGGCCAATCATCTGACGGTCATGAATCGTAGTTGTGAAACCGCCAGAGCGCTTAATGAGCTTGCTAGCATAGGAAGCAGCAGCCACAACTGAAGGTTCCTCGGTAACCATGGGAACCTGATAGGTCACACCATCTACCAATACATCTGGGCAAATGGCAAAGGGGAGTGTGAATCGACCAATGACATTTTCAGCCATTTGATTGGCTGTTTCAAGGGTAAGTTGTTGGTCCTTATCCAGAAGATTTTGATTTTCCTGAGACAAAAGAGCATTCGTTTTCAAATGCTCTTTACGTTCTTGCGGTGTCTTCTTGGAAAAACCAGTCCAAGAGAGTTTTGTCATATTAATTTCCTTTATAGATACGTTGGTGTTCAGAGATTTCAGCTAAACGGAAAGCTCCGGTTTGGTAATCAGCGAATTGAGTAGAACCAGTGTCATCCAACTGAGCCTCTTCATAGAAAAGTTTTTCATAATCAGCAACGCTCAAGTGTTGACGTTTGGCAAAGGTATCTAGGCGGTCCGAACGAAGCAGGTCTTTGTATCCTTCAACCAGACGTCCTGAGAAAATCTCAGAGACAGCTCCAGAACCGTAAGAGAAGAAGCCAATCTTATCTCCGGCTTTAAGGTCTTGCGACTGTTCAAGCAAAGAAAGAAGTCCAAGATAGAGTGACCCTGTATAGATATTTCCAATTTGACGACTATAGGTAATTGAAGCATCAAAGTTGTTTGTCAAACGCTCTTTATTCTCTGGATTCAACTCTTTTGGAATAATCTTGTTAAGTCCCTTGAGTGCCAACTTAGGATAAGGCAGGTGGAGACAAAAAGCGGCAAAATCAGCAAAGTCAGCCTGATGGCGTTCTTGATAGGCTGCCCAAGTTGTCTTCAAACTGTCAAGGTACTGTTTGGTTGAGTAGATGCCTTGAACATAAGGCGTTGAACTGTAGTTGGGACGCCAGAAGTCCATGACATCACGAGTTTGTGCCACATTATCATCAGCAAGCTCCAAGATACGTGGATTCTGACTGACCAGCATAGCTACGGCGCCAGCTCCCTGGGTAGACTCACCAGAGGAACCCACACCATAGCGGGCAATATCACTAGCGATAACCAGAACCTTGCTATCTGGGTGAGTTGCCACGTGCAATTTAGCATAGTTAAGTCCAGCCGTTGCAGCGTAACAAGCTTCCTTCATTTCAAAAGAACGGGCAAAAGGCTGAATACCCAATAGACTGTGAACATAGACAGCAGCAGCTTTAGACTGGTCAATGGAAGACTCAGTAGCCACGATGACCATATCGATAGCTTTTTTGTCGTTGTCATTTAAAATATCAGCCGCCGCATCAGAGGCAAGCGTCACGATATCTTCTGTAATCGGCGTAATACTGGTTGCATCAAGCATCAGCCCCTTGCTGAATTTTTCAGGCTCCGCCCCACGGGCAAGAGCGAGATCAGCCATGTTTAGAACATATTGACTGGTCGCAAAACCAATCTTATCAATTCCAATAGACATATGATGTTTCCTTTTTTCTTCATTGTAGAGTATCCAGAAGATACTAATCTATAGTGATTTTACCATAAAAGAGCGCTTTCGCCTTGAAAAAACTTTGATAGTTAGTTATATCTCATTTTTTGATAGGAACTAGGGGATTTTAAACGACTTACTTTTACTATTCCCATAGCTTATATTTCTCATTTACACCAGAATAAGGTAAAATTGAAGTGGTAATCTACTTGTTTTTTAGCTATGTTAGAAAAGTAAAATTGTTGTTATATATTGAAATCATTGCGAGCGTTAAGTGAGACTTTCCGCTGTGAGATAAGTGTCTGTAAATAAAGTGTTTTGTTTACAGACACTCGGAATTTTTGAGACCATAGGCTCAAAAATTAGTCTTGGAACTTCGAAGAAGTTCGCAGACGTCCGTAATCACTTAAGGAAAGTCTCAAAAAATACTTTGTTTTCAATAGAATAAAGAGGAAAATCATGACAAAAGCAGACACTATTTTTAAAGAAAATATCACTAAAATCATGGAAGAAGGCGTTTGGTCGGAGCAAGCACGTCCTAAATACAAGGATGGCACCACAGCCAACTCCAAATACATCACTGGAGCTTTTGCAGAATATGACTTGAGCAAGGGAGAGTTTCCAATTACCACTCTTCGTCCTATCGCTATCAAATCTGCCATCAAAGAAGTGTTTTGGATTTATCAAGACCAGACAAACAGCCTAGATGTCCTTGAAGACAAATACAATGTCCACTATTGGAATGACTGGGAAGTTGAAGGCGTGCCTGCCAATAATGGGGACAAGCGTTCGATTGGTCAGCGTTATGGAGCGATTGTTAAGAAGCACGATATCATTAACCGTTTGCTGGCACAGTTGGAGGCTAATCCGTGGAACCGTCGCAATGTCATTTCCCTTTGGGATTACGAGGCCTTCGAGGCGACAGCAGGACTTCAGCCTTGTGCCTTCCAAACTATGTTTGACGTTCGCCGTGTGGGCGAGGACATTTATTTGGACGCCACTTTGACGCAACGTTCTAACGATATGTTGGTGGCTCATCATATTAATGCCATGCAGTATGTGGCTCTTCAGATGATGATTGCCAAGCACTTTGGTTGGAAAGTTGGTAAATTCTTTTATTTCATCAATAACCTCCATATCTATGACAATCAATTTGAGCAAGCTGAGGAACTTCTCAAACGTCAGCCAGCTGATTGCCAACCACGTTTGGTCCTCAACGTTCCTGATGGAACGAATTTCTTCGATATCAAACCGGAAGATTTTGAATTGGTTGACTATGATCCTGTTAAGCCTCAACTCAAATTTGACTTAGCAATTTAATAAATGCTTATGGTTTAAGCCCTTAAAGAGCTGGCAAAGTTTTTCCAAGCTCTTTTTCTCTTTTTTTGTTAGAATGGATTGTAAACTTAAAAAGAAAAGGAAATACTGTGTCTAAACAACTCATTGCTATTTGGGCGGAAGCTCATAACCATGTTATTGGGAAGAATCACACCATGCCTTGGCATTTGCCTGCTGAACTGGCACATTTCAAGAAAACGACCATGGGCTCAGCAATTCTCATGGGGCGTGTGACCTTTGATGGCATGAACCGTCGTTGTCTACCAGGACGTGAAACCTTGATTTTGACACGAGACAAGGACTTCGACTGTGAGGGTGTAACGACCGTTACGAGTGTTGAGGAAGCCCTAGCTTGGTTTGAACAGCAAGATAAGGATCTCTATATTGCTGGTGGTGCTGGTGTCTACAAGGCTTTTGATGGGCATTATGATGCATTCATCAAGACAACTATTGAGGCTGATTTAGAGGGAGATACGTATTTTCCACAACTAGATATGACGGCATTTAAAGTGGTATCACACGAACGTGTGGCCAAGGATGATAAAAATGCCTACGACTTTAGCATAAGTCGCTATGAAAAAGAAGGAGACTAGGTTCATGCAACGTAGTGTTTTTGGGTTATTTACTGCATTATTGGGAGTACTTTGTGTGCTCTCTGCCATTCCTGCCTTTCGCAAGAAACGTTATGGGTTAGCAGTTTTTCTCTTTTTAAATGCTTTTACCAACCTTGTCAATACTATTCACGCCTTCTATGGCACCCTATTTTAGAAAAGAGTGAGGAATAAATGGCTGGAAATCGTAATGAAGAAATGGTTTATTGTTCATTTTGTGGCAAAAACCAAGAAGAAGTAAAGAAAATTATCGCTGGGAATGGCGTCTTTATCTGTAACGAATGTGTGGCCTTGTCACAAGAAATCATTCGTGAGGAAATGGCAGAAGAAGTTTTGGCTGACTTGGCTGAAACACCAAAGCCAAAAGAACTTTTGGATATTTTGAACAACTATGTCGTGGGGCAAGACCGTGCTAAACGTGCCTTGGCGGTAGCTGTTTACAACCACTATAAACGTATCAACTTCACAGAAAGTCGTGAAGACAATGATGTGGATTTGCAAAAATCAAATATTCTCATGATTGGACCAACTGGTTCAGGGAAGACTTTCTTGGCTCAGACCTTGGCTCGTAGCTTGAATGTTCCTTTCGCGATTGCGGATGCGACATCATTGACAGAGGCAGGTTATGTGGGTGAGGACGTGGAAAATATCCTCCTCAAACTGATTCAAGCGGCAGACTTCAATATTGAACGTGCGGAACGTGGGATCATCTATGTCGACGAGATTGATAAGATTGCTAAAAAAGGTGAAAACGTATCAATCACTCGTGACGTTTCTGGTGAAGGGGTTCAACAAGCCCTCTTGAAGATTATCGAAGGAACAGTAGCTAGCGTTCCACCTCAAGGTGGCCGTAAACACCCTAACCAAGAGATGATTCAAATTGATACGAAGAATATTCTCTTTATCGTGGGTGGTGCTTTTGATGGTATCGAAGATATCGTTAAGCAACGTCTTGGTGAGAAAATCATTGGTTTTGGTCAAAATAATAAGGCTATTGATGATGACTCATCATACATGCAGGAAATTGTGGCTGAAGATATTCAAAAATTCGGTCTTATCCCTGAGTTTATCGGACGTTTGCCAGTCCTTGCTGCCCTGGAACAGTTAACGGTGGACGACTTGGTTCGTATCTTGACAGAGCCTAGAAATGCCTTGGTTAAACAGTACCAAACCCTTTTGTCTTATGATGGGGTTGAACTTGAGTTTGACCAAGATGCTCTTGAAGCTATTGCAAGTAAGGCGATTGAACGTAAGACTGGTGCGCGTGGGCTTCGCTCTATCATTGAAGAAGTCATGATGGATGTCATGTTTGAAATTCCTAGCCAGGAAGATGTGACTAAGGTTCGTATTACCAAAGAAGCTGTTGACGGTACAGCTGCTCCAGTTTTGGAAACAGCGTAAGGAGGACTTATGGCTGAAGAACAAGTCCTAAATACGCACAATGCTGAGATTTTACTCAGTGCAGCAAATAAGAGTCACTATCCGCAAGATGACCTCCCTGAGGTTGCCCTAGCAGGACGCTCGAATGTTGGTAAATCAAGCTTTATCAATACCCTTCTTGGTCGTAAAAACCTCGCACGTACATCTGGGAAACCAGGAAAAACTCAGTTGCTCAATTTCTACAATATTGACGACAAGCTACGCTTTGTGGATGTGCCAGGTTACGGTTATGCCCGTGTGTCCAAAAAAGAACGTGCCAAATGGGGGAAAATGATTGAGGAGTATCTCGTGACTCGAGACAATCTTCGTGTGGTTGTTAGCTTGGTTGACCTCCGACATGAACCAACTCAAGACGATATTCAAATGTATGAATTTCTTAAGTATTATGAAATTCCAGTGATCGTTGTGGCGACTAAGGCTGACAAGATTCCTCGTGGAAAATGGAACAAGCACGAATCTATCATTAAGAAAAAACTCAATTTTGATAAAAATGACCATTTCATCGTCTTTTCATCTGTCACACGTGACGGTTATGATGAAGCATGGGATACGATTTTGGCAGAATTGTAAGAAAAGCTCGGAGAAATCCGAGTTTTTTTCATGTGATAGTCTTTAACTATCTCTTTGATAGTTTTCACTTATTATCCAAGGGGATAATATTGTGATAAGCTTGTTTTATCACATATATTGGAGGAATCTATGGAAAACCATAATTATGAAAATGAGGGTCAGTTCCAACGGAAGATGACTTCTCGACACCTCTTTATGCTATCGCTGGGTGGTGTCATTGGTACTGGTCTTTTCTTGAGTTCAGGCTATACGATTGCACAAGCTGGACCCCTTGGAGCTATCCTATCTTATCTTGTGGGAGCTATTGTTGTTTACTTGGTCATGCTTTCATTAGGTGAGCTAGCTGTTGCCATGCCAGTAACGGGATCCTTTCACACCTATGCTACTAAATTTATCAGTCCGGGGACCGGCTTTACAGTAGCTTGGCTTTATTGGATTTGTTGGACGGTAGCCTTGGGAACAGAATTTCTCGGTGCTGCCATGTTGATGCAACGTTGGTTTCCATCGGTTCCGGCTTGGATTTTTGCGGCCTTCTTTGCCTTGGTGATTTTTGGGATTAATGCTCTGAGTGTGAGGTCATTTGCGGAAGCGGAATCCTTCTTCTCGTCAATAAAAGTCATTGCTATCCTGGTTTTCATTATTCTGGGGCTAGGGGCTATGTTTGGGTTGGTGAGTTTTGATGGGCACCATGAGGCCATTATGTTCAAGCACTTGACAGCCAATGGTCTCTTTCCAAATGGCGGTATTGCCATTGTGTCAGTTATGTTGGCTGTTAACTATGCCTTTTCAGGAACAGAGTTAATCGGTATAGCGGCTGGTGAAACGGACAACCCTAAAGAGGCAGTTCCTCGGGCGATTAAAACAACTATTGGTCGTTTGGTAATCTTCTTTGTACTGACGATTGTTGTATTAGCTTCGCTACTTCCAATGAAAGAAGCAGGAGTCTCTTCAGCACCTTTCGTTGATGTCTTTGATAAGATGGGAATTCCATTTGCGGCGGACATCATGAACTTTGTTATCTTGACAGCTATCCTTTCTGCTGGAAATTCTGGACTTTATGCGTCAAGTCGTATGCTGTGGTCTTTGGCCAATGAGGGGATGCTCAATAAAAAGCTAGTGAAAATTAATAAGCATGGTGTTCCAATGACAGCTCTTTTGATTTCTATAGCAGGAGCAGTTTTATCGCTCTTTTCAAGTATCTATGCAGCAGATACAGTTTACCTAGCTTTGGTATCAATCGCTGGTTTTGCAGTTGTTGTTGTCTGGCTCTCTATTCCTATGGCACAAATCAACTTCCGTAAACAGTGGAATTTAGAACATTCTGATGATGAGTTGGATTACAAGACGCCTTTTAATCCAATCCTACCTTATATCACAATCATTCTGTTGGCCATTTCTGTTCTTGGTATTGCTTGGGATAGTTCACAACGGGCAGGACTTTATTTTGGTATTCCTTTTATGATTTTCTGCTACCTCTATCACTACCTTCGTTTTAAGAAATGGTAAGGAGGCCTTGCATGGCAATATTTAAAGACTATTTAGAGAATAAATCTCCCCTCATTCTTCATGGGGCTCTGGGAACAGAGATGGAGAGCTTGGGTTATGATATTTCTGGGAAACTCTGGTCAGCCAAGTACCTGCTTGACAAGCCAGAAGTTATTCAAAAAATCCATGAAACCTATGTAGCTGCTGGGTCTGATTTGATTACCACATCGTCTTATCAGGCAACCTTACCAGGCTTGATAGACGCTGGACTTACTGAGAAAGAAGCGGAGCAGATTATTGCCTTGACAGTTCAGTTGGCAAAGAATGCACGCGATAAGGTCTGGGCAACTTTGGATGACAGTGAGAAAGCTAAGCGTCCTTATCCATTGATTTCTGGTGATGTCGGTCCTTACGCAGCCTATTTGGCCAATGGTTCTGAGTACACTGGTGATTATGGTCGGATAACTATCAAGGAACTTAATGAGTTTCATCGCCCTCGCATTCAAATTCTCCTAGATCAGGGTGTCGATTTATTGGCTTTGGAAACCATTCCTAATCATCTGGAAGTACAAGCTTTGATTGAACTTCTGGCTGAAGAATTTCCAGAAGCAGAAGCTTATATCAGTTTTACAGTCCAAGAACCAGGAACTATCAGTGATGGGACTTCTTTAGATGAGATTACCCAGCTTGTTTCCCAGTCAGACCAAATCTTGGCTCTAGGAATCAACTGTAGTTCGCCTCTGCTATATAATCAGGCTCTTACTATTCTTAAAAATGCTGGAAAAGCTCTCATTACTTACCCCAACTCAGGTGAGGTTTATGATGGTAGTACGCAGACTTGGAAACCTAAGGACAAGGATGCTCTGACCTTAGTGGAACACAGCAAGGATTGGCATGATCAGTTTGGAGTTAAGATTTTAGGTGGTTGCTGCCGCACACGTCCAAATGACATTAAAGCCTTATATGCAGAGTTTAGAACCTAGTCAAATTTCTAATTATTTGTTATAATAGGAGACTGTAAGGCTATGAGCTCTACACACTATTAGTAGAAAATGAAGCCAGCGTTAAGCTGGTTTTTAAAATGAAGAGGAAAATATGACCTACGAACAAGAATTTCTAAAAGACTTCGAAGCCTGGGTTGTTACCCAAGTTAAAGTAAACGAAACGGCCTTGGCCGCTAGCAAGAAAATCTGGGAAGAAGATGGCGATGAGCGTGCACGTGATGCAAGTTACCGTTATGAAGCCAAATTGGATGCTTACAATTTCCTAATTGGTAAGTTTGCCAACTATCGTGCTGGCAAAGGTTTCCATGATATGCCAGATGGCTTGTTCGGGGAACGTCACTATTAATAGAGGATGAAAAAGAAAATGGCGACAGTACTTTATGGAAAGGTGTCGCCGATTAAAATAGGAGAATACTAAACATGGCTAAAGTAAAAAATAAAAAGAAAGCTTTTAAACACCGTTTGAAAAAACAAGGACTTTTCAATAATGTTAAAGCCCCTGTCCCACCAGTTGCGCCTGTTCCACCAGTGCCACCAGTAGCACCACAACCTGTTGCTGAAACTAAGACAGTTGCTAAGGAAGAAGTAGCAGCTAAAGACCTTAGTCTTGAAGCTTTTGCAGAACTTCCAGAAGTTGAAGGCCTTCGTTCAAACCTTGTAGAGACTCTTTACAATGAAGGTTTGACTTCAGCAGAGGCTTTTGCTACTGTGACTGAAGAAGAAGTTCTTGCCCTCAAAGGTGTAGGACCTGCGACAGTTAAAAAATTGAAAGAAAATGGTGTCAGCTTTAAAGCTTAAGCCTAAAAAAGATCCGAGGTGTAGACTTCGGATCTTTATTCTTTGACTTGGAAAGCATTGTTTGATTAGGAGAACAAGAAAACCACTAGCTTTTTGCTAGTGGTTGATAGATCTGTATTATTTATTTGGATTTTGTTTGGTTAAATTAAGTCCAAAAGGTACCAAGTTTTCTTGATGCCTACGGATTCGCCCCATATTTTCAGTGTGGCGGAAGATAATAATCAAAGCCATGATGGTAAGGACCCCAGTGAAAATAAGGTCATAGCCATCTAGCAAGAAGTGGATGGCTGGAAACACAGCCAAGGTAATCAGTCCAACAATTGCAGCAGTGACACTAGAAAATGAGATCATGCTGGTTAGATAGAGTGTTAGGGCAAAGACCAAGAGTAGGAAGACACAGTAGAGTGGGGCGAAACCAAGAAGCACCCCAGCACTTGTCGCAACGGCCTTCCCACCTTTAAATCCAGCAAAGATTGGAAAAACATGTCCGATAATGGCAAAGAAACCAATGACTAGAGGTGAAACCTCTGTAACACCAAGCCAGATAGGAAGAAGAACAGCCAAGGTACCCTTGAACATATCCACCAAGAAGGTGATGGTACCAGCAGTCTTACCTAGAACACGAAAGGTATTGGTTGTTCCAGTATTTCCAGAGCCATGCTCACGAAGATTGGTATGGAAGAAAAGTTTCCCAATCCAGAGGCCGGTCTGAATGGAACCTAGCAAGTAGGCGATTAGGATTAACAATAAGATTTTCATGAGATAATTATAGCATACAGCCTAGTAATTGACAAAGTCAGTCAGCCTTAAGATATCTTTTGAACTTTCTTGATTTCTTTTGCAAATTCTTCTGAAAACTTATAAAATAATAAGGATGAAAATTTTGGAGGTCACTCTTGGCTAAAAAAGAAATTAATGTAAATAATTATAATGATGATGCCATTCAGGTACTAGAAGGGTTGGATGCGGTTCGCAAGCGCCCTGGAATGTACATTGGCTCAACAGATGGAACAGGACTTCACCACTTAGTTTGGGAGATTGTCGACAATGCGGTCGATGAAGCTCTTTCTGGTTTTGGTGATGTTATCGCTGTTACCCTAAATAAGGATGGTTCTGTTTCTGTTTCTGACTCTGGACGTGGGATGCCGACAGGTATGCATGCCATGGGTAAACCAACAGTTGAAGTTATTTTCACCGTTCTCCACGCGGGTGGTAAATTTGGACAGGGTGGTTATAAGACTTCTGGAGGTCTTCACGGTGTGGGTTCCTCAGTTGTTAATGCGCTGTCTAGTTGGCTTGAGGTAGAAATTACCCGTGACGGTAGTGTTTATCGCCAACGATTTGAAAATGGTGGTCACCCTGTAACAGGGCTTGAAAAGATTGGTAAAGCGCCTAAGTCTAAGACAGGTACAAAAGTTACCTTTATGCCTGATGCGAGCATCTTTTCAACAACTGACTTTAAATTTAACACTATCTCAGAGCGTCTCAAAGAATCAGCCTTTCTTCTTAAGAATGTCACTATGACATTGACTGACTTGCGTGGCGAAGAAGAAGTTCGTGAAGAATTCCACTATGAAAATGGGGTTCAAGACTTCGTGTCATACCTGAATGAGGACAAGGAAACGTTGACACCAGTTATCTATATTGATGGAGATCAGCAAGAATTTCACTTGGAATTAGCCCTTCAGTATAATGACGGTTACTCTGACAATATCCTTTCCTTTGTCAATAATGTCCGTACTAAGGATGGAGGGACCCACGAAACAGGCTTCAAGTCTGCCATTACCAAGGCTCTTAACGATTATGCGCGTAAGACGGGTCTTCTCAAAGAAAAGGATAAGAACCTCGAAGGGTCAGATTACCGTGAAGGTTTATCAGCAGTTATTTCGCTTTTGGTTCCTGAAGAACACCTTCAGTTTGAAGGACAAACCAAGGACAAACTTGGCTCTCCTTTAGCTCGTCCGATTGTTGATAGTATTGTTTCAGAGCATCTGACTTACTTCCTTATGGAAAATGGGGACTTAGCTTCTAACTTGGTGCGTAAGGCTATCAAGGCCCGTGATGCCCGTGAGGCTGCTAGAAAAGCGCGTGATGCTAGTCGAAACGGGAAGAAAAATAAAAAAGACAAGGGGCTCTTATCAGGGAAATTAACGCCAGCTCAGTCTAAAAATGCTAAGAAAAATGAACTCTATCTGGTCGAGGGTGACTCTGCCGGTGGATCAGCCAAACAAGGCCGTGATCGTAAATTCCAGGCTATCCTGCCTCTTCGAGGTAAGGTCCTAAACACTGAGAAAGCTAAAATGGCAGATATTCTCAAAAATGAAGAGATTAATACCATGATTTACACTATTGGTGCAGGTGTTGGAGCTGATTTTAACCTTGACGATATCAACTACGATAAGATTATCATCATGACCGATGCCGATACCGATGGGGCTCACATTCAGACCTTGCTACTTACTTTCTTCTATCGTTATATGCGTCCACTGGTTGAAGCAGGACACGTTTATATTGCTTTGCCTCCTCTTTACAAGATGTCTAAAGGAAAAGGCAAGAAGGAAGTTGTTGAATATGCTTGGACGGATGGGGAACTTGAGGAACTTCGTCAAAAATTTGGTCGTGGAGCTATTCTTCAACGTTACAAGGGGCTTGGTGAGATGAATGCTGACCAGCTTTGGGAAACAACCATGGATCCAGAGACAAGAACCCTTATCCGAGTGACTATTGACGACCTAGCGCGTGCCGAACGTCGTGTCTCCGTTCTTATGGGAGATAAGGCAGCACCACGCCGTCAATGGATCGAAGATAACGTTAAATTTACCTTGGAAGAAAGTGGCGCATTTTAGGTTGCAGGCCAGAAGGGAATGTAATAAGATAGAACTAGGGAGAGCGTTTACAATCAATAGAAACTTGGGATTATAAAGAAACAAGTTGATTATTTTCTACATCGTTTATTAACTATTTGCAGTGTCATTGACTAGAAATCAATGGAGGTAGAAAAATGGATTTTAATGTTATCGATTACCTAGCTTACCATGCAGATGTAGCTATTCCGGCTATTATTCTTATGGTTATTGTTTCTGCTATATACTTATTTTTTTATGGTATACGTCCTATAAAAACACGCTTTTTGATCCTCTTTCTCTTATCTATAGTCTCCCTCATAATCTTCGTGCTGGATAACCCCCTCTATTATTATTTGGGTAGTCCATACTCAGGCTTATTATTTGTTTTTTACTACCTGATGGTCTTTTCAGTGTTTTATGTACCATTCTCACTAATAGCTTTTATAAAGAGTCTTCTACATTTAACACGCTTTCAAACCAATTATTCAATCTTATTAGCGATTAATAGTTTTTTCGCCACATTACTGGCTTTCCTCAACCTACTTTTCTTACAAGGGGCTTTGGAATTTCTCCCAAATTCATCCATGTACCTTATTTTTATCCTCCTAGCGGCAAGTGGTATTGCTCAAACTATAATAGGGAGAAAGGAAAACGAAAAAAATAAAGATTATATGGTTGAGTCAGGAAAAGACAATGTGAGGTAGACCTATGTTATCTAAGGTATTAAGTTTTTTACTTCACTATTCTCAAGTAGTCTTTCCTGTTTGTGGGGGAGCAATAGCTTATTTAAGCGTTTATAAAAAGAGACCAATAAAAACACGCTTTTTAACCCTGCCTATACTAGTTGTGATAACCTTCCTTCTATCTTTGATAGATAATCCCTTCTCAGATAGAACCTATTCGGGTTTGTTATTTGCTTTCTATAATGTGTATGTTTTTACTCCTTTAAGTGTTGCGTGTAGTATCACATCACTTTTCAAAAGTATCTATCATTATAGATTGTTTCGTATACCGCTAGCTACTGTTCTCGTAATCAACGCCTCTTTAATGACTTGTTTATCACTCTTAAACTTTATCTTATTCTTTGGGGAACTTTCTACTTCATTGACACTATCTTGTGTATTTTTCATTTTAATTGTGATAAGTACAGTCGTTCAATTTGTGGTTGGTGAAATAGAAATTAGGAAGGTGAAAACCATTCTTCTACAGTTGCAAAGTCAAGGAAAGACATTATGAAGCGTGGCAGTTAGGTAGGAAAGTTACTATTTGTCTTTCACATTATTTCAAATCATTACTTAAACTAAAAAATAAAGAGAAATCTTATGTCTAATATTCAAAACATGTCCCTTGAGGACATCATGGGGGAGCGTTTTGGACGCTACTCCAAATACATTATTCAGGAGCGTGCGCTTCCTGACATTCGTGACGGTTTGAAACCCGTTCAACGTCGTATTCTTTATTCCATGAATAAGGATGGCAATACCCATGACAAGGGCTATCGTAAATCTGCCAAGTCGGTGGGTAACATTATGGGTAATTTTCACCCACATGGCGATAGTTCCATTTATGATGCCATGGTGCGTATGTCTCAGGACTGGAAGAATCGTGAAATCTTAGTTGAGATGCACGGTAACAACGGTTCTATGGATGGTGATCCGCCAGCGGCTATGCGTTATACAGAGGCGCGTTTGTCAGAGATTGCTGGCTACCTTCTTCAAGATATTGATAAAAACACCGTTCCTTGGGCTTGGAACTTTGATGATACAGAGAAGGAACCAACCGTTTTACCTGCAGCCTTTCCAAACCTCTTGGTTAATGGTGCTACAGGGATTTCTGCTGGTTATGCCACAGACATTCCACCGCATAATCTGTCAGAGGTCATCGATGCCGTTGTCTATATGATTGACCATCCATCTGCTAAACTGGATAAATTGATGGAATTCTTGCCTGGTCCAGATTTCCCAACAGGGGCTATCATTCAGGGCAAGGATGAGATTCGTAAGGCCTACGAAACCGGTAAGGGTCGTGTCGTTGTGCGTTCACGTACTGAGATCGAACAACTCAAAGGTGGTAAGGAACAAATCATAGTTACTGAAATTCCTTACGATGTCAATAAGGCAGTTCTTGTTAAAAAAATCGATGATGTTCGTGTTAATAACAAGGTTCCAGGTATTGCAGAAGTTCGTGACGAGTCTGACCGTACAGGGTTGCGTATTGCTATTGAACTTAAGAAGGATGCTGACAGCCAAACTATTCTTAACTACCTTTTGAAATATACGGATCTTCAGGTCAACTATAATTTCAACATGGTGGCTATTGATAATTTCACCCCACGTCAAGTGGGCTTGCAAAAGATTTTATCTAGCTACATTGCCCACCGTCGTGATATTATCGTTGCTCGTTCAAAATTTGACAAGGAAAAAGCTGAAAAACGTCTTCATATTGTTGAAGGATTGATTCGTGTTATTTCTATTTTGGATGAGGTTATCGCTCTTATCCGAGCTTCTGAAAATAAGGCTGATGCTAAGGAAAATCTTAAGGTCAGCTATGATTTTTCAGAAGAACAAGCAGAAGCTATCGTGACCTTGCAACTTTATCGTTTGACCAATACGGATATTGTCACTCTCCAAAATGAGGAAGCTGATTTACGTGAACAAATCGCGACCTTGGCTGCTATCATTGGTGATGAGCGTACCATGTTTAATGTCATGAAACGTGAACTCCGTGACATTAAGAAGAAATTTGGTAATGACCGTCGTTCAGAGTTGCAAGCAGAAACCAAGACCATTGAAATTGATACTGCAAGTTTGATTGTTGAAGAAGAAACCTATGTCAGCATCACTCGCGGTGGCTATGTCAAACGTACAAGCCCACGTTCTTTCAATGCTTCAACGATTGACGAAGTCGGAAAACGTGATGATGATGATTTGATTTTGGTTCAGCAAGCTAAGACGACACAACACCTCTTGATTTTCACTAATCAGGCCAATGTGATTTATCGTCCAATCCATGAGTTACCAGACATTCGTTGGAAGGATTTGGGAGAGCATTTATCACAAACTATCACCAATTTATCTAAGGATGAAGAAGTGCTTTACGCAGAAATCCTGGATGATTTTGAAACAGGTACTTACCTAGCAGCTACCAAGCTGGGTCAGATTAAACGTTTCGAACGCAAGGAATTTACGCCATGGCGTACCTACAAGTCTAAGTCGGTTAAATACGCTAAACTCAAGGATGATAGTGATTTTATTGTTACGGTTACGCCAATTCAATTGGATGATATCATGATTATCACTCAAAAGGGTTATGCCCTTCGCTTTAACGCGGACGAAGTGCCAGTAGTTGGTGCCAAGGCAGCAGGTGTTAAGACAATCAATCTTAAGGATGATGATACCGTTCAGGCTGTTTTTGTAGCAAATACTCAAAGTTTCTACCTTCTGACACAAAGAGCTAGTCTCAAACGTGTAGCTACAGCAGATATTCCACAGGCTAAGCGAGCTGGTCGAGGTCTCCAAGTTCTTCGTGAGCTTAAGACGAAACCACACCGTGTCTTCACTGCGGGTCCAGTCTTTACGGAAAATGCTGGTGGCGAGATAGATCTTCTAGCAACACCAGTGGAAGAGACTCCTCAGACCTTGCTTGTAACAGCTACAACAGGTGAAACGGCAGAGGTTGACTTGTCCCTTCTAAATCTTTCAGACCGTACTAGCAACGGTAGCTTCATTGAAGGATTAGCAGACAAAGAAGTCTTTTCTGCCAAGATTATTGAAAGATAAAGATAAGAAAGCTTTGTTCTCTTATTAGAGGGCAGAGTTTTTTTCTTTGATGGGCAAAATAAGTGTTTTAAAAAGAATTGTCAGAATTTTGCAACATAACCTTGAAATTTTCAATGAAAAGGACTATACTAGAAAGCACATAGTAACAGAAAAGAGGATATACACATGACAGTTGATTTAGACTGGGAAAATCTAGGATTTAATTACAGTAAACTTCCATTCCGTTATATCTCATATTACAAAGACGGTAAATGGGATGAGGGGCAATTGACTGAGGATGCGACTTTGCATATTTCAGAAGCATCTCCAGCCCTTCACTATGGTCAAGAAGCTTTTGAAGGCCTCAAGGCTTACCGTACTAAAGATGGCTCTATTCAATTGTTCCGTCCAGATGAAAATGCTAAACGTTTGCAACGTACTGCGGATCGTCTTTTGATGCCACAAGTTCCCGTTGACAAATTTGTAGATGCATGTAAACAAGTTGTACGTGCAAATGAAGAATATGTTCCACCATATGGTACAGGTGCAACACTTTATCTCCGTCCATTGTTGATTGGGGTTGGTGATATCATTGGTGTGCATCCAGCAGATGAGTATATCTTTACCATTTTTGCTATGCCAGTAGGTAACTACTTCAAAGGTGGTTTGGCTCCAACAAACTTCCTTATCCAAGATGATTATGACCGTGCTGCTCCACATGGTACAGGTGCTGCTAAGGTGGGTGGTAACTACGCAGCAAGTATGTTGCCAGGTAAGATTGCACATGATCGTAACTTCTCAGATGTGATCTACCTTGATCCAGCAACTCACACTAAGATTGAAGAAGTGGGTTCTGCAAACTTCTTTGGTATCACAGCCGATAACGAATTCGTTACACCACTCAGCCCATCTATCTTGCCATCTATCACTAAGTTCTCATTGCTTTACTTGGCTGAAAATCGCTTTGGCATGAAAGCTATCCAAGGTGATGTTAAGATTTCTGAATTGGATAAATTTGTCGAAGCAGGTGCCTGTGGTACAGCTGCCGTTATCTCACCAATTGGTGGGGTACAACATGGTGATGACTTCCATGTCTTCTACTCAGAAACAGAAGTAGGTCCTGTAACACGTAAACTTTATGATGAGTTGACAGGTATCCAATTTGGTGATGTTGAAGCACCAGAAGGATGGATTGTCAAAGTTGACTAATTCCTAATAGATAAACGATTATTTTAAGGCTTGCTCTTGCAAGCTTTTTTCTTTTTCGGTAGAATTAAGAAGATACATTAAGAAAGGATGGCTCGAGCCAAGGATCGGGTATAAATCTATGAGTAAAAAAGATAAAAAAATTGAAATCCAAATTAATGATGCTAAAGTAGTCGTCAATAAAGCAACTATCGAAGGTTTTGAACTTCTTGTTGGTAAGAAAGTCATCGGACAAATTGTGGAAATTGATGGTAAGTTTGCCGTTGTTGACAAGGAAAATGTTGTAGGTTTCCACAAGAAAATGGATGATGCAGTAGCTGCCATTATTGAATCATACAATCTTAATCATTAAAATCCAAAGTAAAGGCTTGCTTTGGTCAAGAAACTGTGATATACTATTTCTTGTTCTTAAGGAGAGATAGCGAAGAGGCTAAACGCGGCGGACTGTAAATCCGCTCCTTCGGGTTCGGGGGTTCGAATCCCTCTCTCTCCATGTCTAAGAAACTGAATCGGGATAGTCGATATCAAGTACTTAGATGTTTTTTTATAGCATTTTGCTATTGGGGTATAGCCAAGCGGTAAGGCAAGGGACTT